>NZ_JBHYIG010000045.1:0-40917 GCF_042740015.1 Streptomyces sp. NPDC059037 | reverse complement strand
CCTTGATCGTCAAACCGCACGGGGCCCCGCCCCCAATAGGGGTGCGGGGGACCGCCCCCCTTTTGGTTCGGGGGACCGCCCCCCGAACACCCCAGGGATAGCCATGGAACTACCCCAAGAGGTGGCCGAGGTTGTCGTTCAACCTCAGGTGGTTGGGGCTTCCGGACCTCAAAAGATCGACTCCGCCCAAGAGCAACCCCGAGCCGATCCGGCCGACGACGACGAGCAGCCCGCCGACTTCACACGCTGCGCCCGCTGCCACGAACGCATGATCCGCAGACCGGGCCGCGACACCCACACCCACTGCGAACCCCTCACCGACGCAGAGAGGACCGCATCGTGACGCCCCTGGAGCGCCTCTACGCCGAGCAATGGCCCACCGGCACGTTCGGCCACGCACAACCCGCCCCGAAACCCCCAGCACGCCCCATACGCCCCTGGAGCCCCGAAGAACAGGCCGAGCACGTCGCCCAACTCGCCGCAGCACTCGACGAGACCGAGAGCCGCGGCACCGGACAACCCGAATGCCACCTACACGCAGTCGACGCCGCCTGACCGCCGCGCACTCGGTTCCGGCCGGCCTCGCGCACACGAACCCAACGGAGATCACCGTGACCAAGCCCCTGCCCCACGACCCGTACATCACCGCTGTCGTCGAGACGCTCACCGCCGCAGGCCTGGAGCCCACCGAACACTGGACGTCCGACGCCGAGCTCGACCGCTTCCGCGACGACGAGTACGCCGGTGTCGCCGTGATGCTCGACGCCTGCCTCGTCTGGACCGGCGATCACCCTGCGGTCACCGATGCGGCGGCCCCGGACGGCCTCGTTCTCGTGTGGGAGCACCCGGCCGAGCAGTGGCAGTGGGCGCACAGCGAAGCGAACGGCCGCCTGGAGCGTGAGCCCGAGTTCCTCCCGCTGCACCGGTGGGCCGATCCGGCCGCGGTGGTCGACGTGGTGCGCATCCTGCTCGCCGGGCTTCCCGTCCCCGGTGGCGAAGAGCCCCGGCTGTGGCTGCACTTCGTCGGCGCCCGCGCAGCCGTCGATGCGTGGGCCGCGGCCGAGATCAGCGAGTGACCACCCACCCGACCATCCACCACGACCACGGAGTTGACCATGACCGCTGAACTTCCCACCCGCTTCCACCTCCAACGCCACCGCGACGTCTCCGGCATATCCGGGACCGGCATCGTCGCCCTCGGTGTCCGCTGGCCCGACGGGACGGCCTCCGTCCGCTGGCTCGGCGCCCGGCCGTCCATCGTGTTCTGGGACTCGATGGCCGATGCGGAGGCCGTGCACGGGCATGCGGGCGCCACCGAGATCGTGTGGGACCAGGAGCAGCCATCTGCATCCGTCCTCGGCGAGATCGCCGCTGAACGCGTCCGCCAAGACGCCAAGTTCGGCGAGCAGAACCACCCCGACGGCACCGGCACCGTGGAGCAGCAGAAGTACGCCGAGTCGGCCCGCCGCTGGTGCCAGACCGCGTTCGGATCGGGCTACGGCACATGGTCCGACGTGCTCGCCGAGGAGGTCGCCGAGGCCAACGCCGAGCGCGACCCGGCAAAGCTGCGCGCCGAACTCGTCCAAGTCGCCGCCGTCGCCGCGGCATGGATCGAAGCCATCGACCGACGCACCGGCAGACAGCCGTGACCCTCGTCATCGCGTACGTCGTCCTCGTCATGGCGGCCGCCGGCCTCCCCCTCGCCCACTGGACTCAACTCCCGCCCTGGAGACGCTCATGACCCGCCTCGCCCGCGCGCTGTGCAGCCTCCACGGCGCCGTACTCGCGTGGCTGGCCTACTGCGCCATGCAGTCCGCCCGCAACGGCGCCACATGGGCCGTGCTGCTGTTCGCTGCGGCCTCCCTGATGACCGTGATCGCGGTCATCCGCGAGACCGAACTCACGGACGAGCGGCGTACCGCCGCAGTCCGCGCCGAACGCGTCGCCCGCCTCCGCGCGCACGCCGAGGAGGACGTCGCCGCCCTCGCGCGCATCGAGCTCGCCGCCGCGTGCTGCGAGCCCTGGTGGACATCCGCCGGCACCGACCACGACCCCGCATGTCCCAACTCGCAGAGGAGCAGCGCCGCATGAGCGAGCCCCGCAAGACCGCCGACACGATCACTGACGACCTCCTCGACGCCCTGTACGCGCACGCCGAGCAGGCCGACGCTGTCACCGCCGAAACGAAGCGTCTGATGGAGCGCCGCACGGCAACGCTCCGCGAGCGCGCAGTGCGGGCCGAGGCCGCCATCGAGCGCGTGCGCGCTCTGCACCTCAAGTACGAGGACAGCGAGCACTGCCAACACGACGGCGAGCAATGGCCATGCCCCACCCTGGCCGCCCTCGACGAGCCCACCACCTGAACACACGCGAGAGGGCGCCCTCACAGTCTCCCCAGACCAGGACGCCCCCTAGGTGCTGATCACCGTACCGCTTGAGCACCAGGAGCAACGATGACCACCACCGCCACCAACCTCCGCAGCATCGCCCTGCACTGGGCAGACCTCCACGAAGCTGTAGGCGCCCCCGCACAGCACGGCGCGTTCGGCCTCGGCCTCCGCGGCTACCTCGCCGCTCTCGACCAACTCGACGCCGAGCAGGCCGAGTACGAGCGCCACCAGGCCGCACACCTCCGCTCCCTCGAGCGCTCCATCGACCAGCTCGGCGAGCGCCCCGCCCCCATACGGTTGTCCATCCTCGACACCATGCACACGGTGGAAGCGGCCCTCGTCGACTGCGCAGACCAGACAGCCGCCGCCGTGCAGCGCTCCCCGATGGGCTACGCGCCGCGGTCGTGGCCGGCGGCCGACCGGGCGCGCCGCGACCAACTCGCCCGCGCCGACGCGCTCGACCCGCGACGGTGGCGCTACCGCGGCCACCGCACGGCCCCGTACGCCGCTCTGTGGCTCCTGGGGCGAGTGCAGCACGCGGGAGGCCCGTTCACCGCCCTGAGCGAGGCGCAGCGTGCCCACATCGGAACCGTCGCGGCAGGCGCAGCCGAGCGCGTCGAGCGGGCCCTCGACATCGCGGCGCAGCGCCGCACCCTGGAGCAGCGCCATGATTGCGGCGGTGCAATCGACATCCACGGCGGCGAGGGACGGGCCCCGCTCGCGCACTGCACAGGGTGTGGGCGGATCTGGACGGAGAACGGGACGGTCGCGGCGTGAGCGAGCCGCCTGCTCCAGGTCGGTGGCGGGCGTGCCCAATAGCTCTACCCGCCCCGGGTATTTCCCGGACGGAATTTCGGGCTCTCTGGTTGTGCGGTCACGGGCATCTTTTTAGGTGACATGTCGCACCCTATTGACACCCTGAATGCGGTTGATCTTGCTCTCAATTAATGCGTAACGTACTTCCCAAGCGGAACTCGACCATCCGCTTTGAAAGTTAAATCAGGGGAACACATGCGCATACGTAAGGCTTCAGCCATCGGGGCGACCGCTCTGGTGGCGCTCTCTGGAATTGCAATGGCGCCCGCGGCGCACGCCAAGGGAAGCTCCATCAGCACCAAGGTTTATAAGTTCTACCCGGGCGGGGGTGCGGGGACTACCCGAACTGGAGAGATTGACTTCACCGTGACCACCGTTACCAAGGGTAGCGGGGCTATTGAACGCGTCACGGGCTCACTCTCCGGGCACAACAATGTCCAGGGGCAGGCGCTCGGAATCAAGATGGACTTCACGCAGCCGTACGTCGTCGCTGGTGACAGCAACCGGCAGCACCTCCGCGGCAAGGTGGTCCTCCAGTCATGCCTCGCCAAGCACCTCCCCGTCTGCGGCCCCTCCTCGACGGTAACCTTCGATGCTATCGTGAATCGGTACGGCCCGCAGAGTCCGGCAAAGGCCAAGTCTTCCAACACGAAGCTGTGGCCGATCTATAAGACCAAGTAGGGGCTTTTGAGGTGAATGCAGTGCAGCCGAGGAACATTTGGCCAAGTCTTTCGGGTGTGATTTTGGGTCTGCTTCTCATGGCGGTCGGCGTTGGGTACATCGCCGAGGAACCGCAGAAGTCGTCTTGGATTATCGCACTTGGCGTTGCGTTGCTCGTTGCGGGTGCATTTATCTTTCGGAAGTTCCTTCGGAAGATGCGAGACTTCCGCAACGCGCCTTGACGCCCCACGTACATGTATGACTGAGCCCGGCGACATATCGCCGGGCCCAGTCATGCTCGGCCTGCTTCGGGGAGTTGGTCTCACAGCAGGTGACTGCCCCCAGACATCTGATCTGCTGCCTGGTCAGCCGGTCCAGCCCACGTCGAGCACCGTGACGACATCGCCCGACACGCTGCACGTGACCCAGCTCGATGCCCCGAACGCCACGACCGCCCCGGTCGGCTGAGCATCCGGGGCGTCGGCCACGGAGTCGATGAGCGCGAGCAGCTCCCCGTGCACGTCATCCGGCAGCGCCCACAGTGCTTCGTCGGCCGCGCGTGCAAGATCCACCCTGCCCATAACGCCCCCTTGTGATCCACAGGAGCAGCACGGTACGGCCGATCGCCGGAGAGCGTGTGTGCCTGTGGATATCCCGATCTCGGAGACGGCGCCCGCTGAGACAGTCAGAATCCCCGAGATGGATGCAGGAATTGCAGGGCTCGTCGGTGCACTCTGCGGCGGCGTCATCGGCGCTGGCGGCGCCTGGGGGGCCGCCGTCATCGCCCTTAGAGGTGCTCGCTACCAGGCCGACAAGCAAGCCCGAAGCGCTCAGGAGCAATGGCTGCGACAGCTCCGCATTGACACTTACGCCCAGTTCGTCCGTGCCGCGCGGAGCGCCGCAGATCACGAGATGATGCTCTGGCTGTTAGGCGGCGCCGACTTGCCACGCCTGCACAGAGAGGTGGAACGCAACGGGGAACACCACGCTGCGTTAGCCAAGGCCGCGGCAGATCTGGAACTCATCGCCCCACGTGCCGCTTTGGAACTCGCCCAGCAACTCGTCACGACCATCAACATGCGTCTTGGAGTGGCAAAGCTCTGGGTGGAGGAGCACCCCAACGAACCCTACGAGACAGAACCGCCCCAGTTCGAACGCGAACGCGTGATCAGGAGCTTCGTCGCCGTAGCCCGGTTAGACCTCCAGGGGATCGGGGCCAATGTCTGGGTGAACTGAAAGAGCAAATACCCTTCCCCAAGTGCCAACCGCGACGCCTATGCCGCCTCGTAATGGTGCGCCCGCCCACCGCGCCAAAGCACCCACGCCGGATCGTCGAGCAACCCCTCCGCGTCCGGCAGCCCGGCGCGCCGCAGGAACTCGATGACGTCCGCGTCGGAGTGCGCGAGGCCGAGGATCTCCCCGCGCGCCGTCACCCGCCGGCCACCCGTACCGGACGGCGGATGAACGACTATCGGGGCGCTGCCCATGCCTCCAGCGTGCGCCGGGTCGCTCACTCCAGCACGCCGAGCTCAGTGTCGGGTCGGCAGTGCGGGCAGGCGTCGACGTGCTCGTACAGGGCGCGGCGCGCCTCGTCCTGAGTGACGCCGCGGCTGCGTTTGCCTGCCATGTGGCATCCGCCAACGTGGACATACACCGGGGCGCGTCCGCCGAGGCCCTGCTCGATGAGCCAGTCCGGGGCGGGCGGTCGGGCCTGCTCGGCTCGGCGTCGCGACGCTCCGCAGCCTCGATCGCCTCGTCGAGTCGGTCGACCCACATGGCGTGCCAGGTCCGCAGCGTGCGGAGGCGTGGCAGGTCCGGCGGCAAGTCGTTCACATGTTCGAGTCTAAGCCTCTGGCCTGCGGTAATCCCGCCGGATCATGCATACCTCGTCGAGCCAGCGCCGCCATGCCGGACTTCACCTGGGCACGGCCGCACGAAGAGGGCATTTGCGCGGCCGTCCGGGAGCAGTGGCGATCGGCGAGCTCACCCCAACTCGGCTAGCGCGGTTGCAGGTCTGCTCGCCACAGCCTTCCACCCCTACCGTCGACAAATGACGTGGTTACCCCTCTTCGGAACTCTTCTAGGTGCCGCCATCGCACTCAGCTCAGCCCTGCTCGTCGAGCGCTACCGAGAGCGCAGGGAAAACCGCGCCGAACGCCGCAAAACAAAGCACGAGGTGTACGCGCGCTACCTCACCGCCCATGCCGACATCCGCACGCAACTACGGGTCCTCTCCGTGGCCTCGAGCCTGACCGACGAAGAACGCGGGTACAGGGCATTCACTGCGTACGCCGTCTGCTACGCACCGCGCTACGAGCTCGCAGTGTTGGCCCCTCGGCAGGTGCTGACGCCAGCCAGGGCCTTTGACCGATGCGCTCGGGAGCTGCGAGACCTCGTCATTGAAGGCTCCAACATCCATACCCAAGGCGGGCAGCGCATGCAGGAGTACCTCGACGCACTGAAAGTCGTACAAACGGCGATGCGAACCGATCTGGGCGCAGACGAGGACACCGAATGAGGCCCACTACTCGACCGGGTCCTCCTCGGAGTGCCGGACAGCCTTCTTCACGGCCATCTCGACCTCGTGCCGCGGCTGGCCCGTCTCCGCGGCGCGCGCTGTGACGGCGGCCTGGAACTCCTCGGCCGCAGCCGCCCACGCGCGCCACTGCGCGGCGTACTCCTCGCCGTCGAGACCCGCGAGCGCGGCCCGCGCCTCCTCGGAGGATCGTTCCAGCATGATCAATTCGTCTGGGATGTCAGCCACGAACGGATCTTAGGCGGGCAGCAGAAGGCCCCTGCCTCGACCCGCGAGGCAGGGGCTCATGACGCACAGCGGACTCACTCGTCGCTACCAGACCCGGACAGCATCCCTCAGCGCGGTATGCGCATCCCGACTTCGCTCGCGGCCGGCCGCAAGCGCAGCTTCGACATCCTCACTGAAACGCTGCTCGCGAACAGGGCCGAGGGGGATGTCGCTCAGGTCGATGGCCGACCATGCTGCCTCTACCGCAGCGTCGGTGAGCGCGGGGTCGGTCGTCGCCAGCGCGAGGCGGTCGAAGGCCTTTGTGACAGCCGAGCGGGCGCGCATGGCGTCGGCCCGCCCTTCCCGCGTCAGGGGCTCGCCGTCGCGCAGGTCAGCGATCTGGATCCAGTAGAGCTCCCGGAACGCTAGGGCTGCGGCGAGGAGGTCGCTGGCAGCATCCGAGACGCGCTGGCGATGTTCGGCGGCGCGGGCGCGGCGGTCCGTCCAGTGGACGGTGAGGCTGGCCAGGGCGGTGCCAGCGAGGGTGCCGAGTACGGCGATCAGCGTGGACCACATGGGCCTCTCCTTCGGGAAGGGCGCACCGCGGGCACGAGGCTGTCCACCGCTACGCCTCCGAGGTCGGTTTCTTCAGGTCCGTGCGCTGCCCCTGCCGCGACTTCCTGCTGGCGAAGTACGGGCGCGCCTTGCGGTAATCGACCGCGCTCGACCGGCCGATCTGGACCACGGGCGGGAAGGCGGCGTCCTCCCGCGAGAGCTGGGAGATCCGCTGGTGCGTGATCCGCTCGACGACACCTTCACTGACCAGCCGTCGGGCCAACTCTCGGAACGACACCATGTCCGGCCCTCCCTCTTCGTTGGCCATGGGGCACCATCCTCTCGACTTCATTGCCATATGGCAAGGAAGTCGCTAGCGTTGTACGCGGTAACGGGAAAACCCCTCGGCCCATGTGGCGTTGGAGCGCCGGGCCAAGGGGTGGACCCTCTCTGACTGCGACGAAAGAGCAGGTCCGCCATGGAGCGTACCCAGCCGCCCGACCCCACAGAAGCGGCCCGCGTCGCCGAGCTCCAGGCCGACGCCGCCTCTGACTATGTCGAGGCCGAGGAGCGCCGCGACGCGCAGCACCACCGCGACGACGTGCACCCGTTCGACGGAGGCGCCCGGTGAAGACACGCACCGTCCGCCGCAAGGCCCTCGTCCCACACACCGTTGACGGGGAAACCGAGCTCGTCCTCGACGAGTACGACGTCGAGGTGCCCCTCCCGCCTCGCGACTGGGACAGCCTCGTTCGCCGCGGCATCACCGTCCTCGCCTGTGTGCTCGTCACGGTCTCGTTGATCTGGACGACCGCGAGCATCGGCGACCTGCTGTCCCTGGCCGTCATCGCTGCCGTCGCGTACGGCGCAGGGGTCGCCTTCGATGCCGCGTGGATCCTGTGCATGGCCGTCGAGTGGCTGCTGCGCTACGACCCCGATCGCGCGGCGCTGCCCCGTCGGGCCGGGCACATGGCGCTCCTGGTGTCCATGGCTGCCGTGTACGCCCATGGGCAGCTCACCGGGGAGTGGGTGGTCGGCGCGGCCGGTGCCGCCGTCTCGTTGCTCGCCAAGGGTGGTTGGACGATCGCCATGCGCGCCCACGCCCGCCCGCTCGACCCGCGCACCGCACAGTGGGTCGCCAAGCGCCGCGCCGCGGTAGACGGCAAACTCGCCATGATCCCCGTACGTCGCGAGCTCGTGCGCGGGGAGGCCCTCGTCGAGGCCGAGCGGCAGGCGCGGACCGCAGAATCCGGCGGATCCGCGGATCCGGACCGTCCGGAGGAATCCGCGGACCGTCCGGATCCGTCCGGCGCAGGAGGCGGCCGCCGCTCCCTGACCACGAAGGACGCAGTCCGGATCGTGTGGGATCGCGGAATCCGCGAGACGGATCCGGCCGTCCGCGAGATCGCCAAGCTCGTCGGCCGCCCCGTCTCCCCCGACACCGTGGATCGCTACCTCCGAGAGCTCCGGGCGGCGTGATGCTCCTCGCCCTGATCATCTTCCCGATGCTCGCGATCCTCGCCCTACTCGGGCTCATCGCCTGCGCCCCCGAACACGACCTCGGCCGCTACGTCCTGCCCGCCGTACGCACCGTCGCCCTACTCGCCGCCGCCACCGTGTTCGTCACGGCCCTCTGGAGCCACTCATGACCTACGTGACGTTCGGCGGTGTCACCGTCGGCATCTGCATCCTCATCACCACCCTCATCCGATGGTGGCCCGGCTCCAAAACCCTCCGCAGCGACCCCCTGCGGCAGGCCGGCGGACTCCTGCCGTTCCTCATGGCCTGGGCCTACGGCGTTCTGGTCACCCTCGGCGTCGGCGGCCTCATCGGCTGGATTGCCGACACCGCCCTGTGGATCACGAACTGGCTCGGCGACGCGGCGCTGATCTGGGGCGTGGGAGGCCAGTCAGGGCAGCGCTTGTCCGGCGCCAACTACATCCCTCTCACACAGGCTGGCGGCGGCGTTGTGCTCATCCTCACCGTCGCGATCATCGTCACCGTCAAGAAGTCGGACAAGTACGGCCGCGACTTGAAGATGGGCGCCTGGTGCGGCATCTGCCTCGGCACCAGCGCGGGCGTGGCCGGACTCGCTGCCGTCCCGATCGCGCAAGCCGCGAACTGGCTTGGTGACACCGGATATGGGGCCGTGCGATGAGCGACGACGCCACGACACAGAGGACCGAGGCCGAGGCCGGGCCGGACGAGGCGCCGCCTAGCCGGATCGCTGGAGCCCTGGTGACGCTCGTCCTCGCGGGGGTCGCGGTGCTCGTCTTGCGGTTGATCGTGACGGCGTTCCCGTACGCCGCGTACTTCGTGGCCGGGGTCATCACCTGCACGGTGTGGCAGCGGGCCCGCGCGTGGCTCGCGAAGCGGCGGAGTGGCGACGTCGAGGAGTCCGCGGAGGAGGAGTTGCCGGATGTCGGCGAGGCGCTCCGCACGCTCGGCGAGGGCGGCAATCACGTGCTGCTGACCGCGCTCCGGAAGGAGCTCGGCGTGGCTGACACGAAGGCTGTGCGCGCGCTCCTGAAGGCGGAGAAGATCCGCGTCCGCTCCGGTGTGCGCACCCCCGCGGGCAATGGTCCGGGCGTACATCACGAGGACATCCCGCCCGCTCCCCCCGAGCCGAACGAGGAGCACGGCGAGGGTTGTTGTTGCAGGTCAGCCAACAACACCAACGCCAACAACGACGAGGCGGACCCCTCTCAGAAGGGGGTGAGTGTAGAGGCCATCGGACAAGCCGGGACGCTGATCCGCGACCCCGCAGAGACCCAGCAGCGCCGAACGCAGCTCACGACGGGGGGCCTCGTAGACCGGTTCTTCGACGCCGCCGAGGAGGCGCACCAGAAGAAGACCGGCAAGAGCTGACCACCCATAAGCCCCGGAGCGGTCGCCCGCCTGGCAGCAGACCGACCGCCCCGGTTTCCCATCCCGATCACACGAGACAGGAGCACCACCATGGCACGAGACACCGCCGGTCCCGAGACCCAAGCCCTGCGCGCGATGACAGACGGCCTCTCCAGCAACCCCGCCGACTGGACGTCCGAGGAACGCGGAGCATTCACCCAGCAGTCCGACGCAGCCATGCGTGAGCAGTCGGAGGCCGAGACCCGGCAGTTGGGGCGCGGGCACTGATCTAGGAGCACACTGAACATGAGGCCCCGCCGCGCATCCCCCGTCGCGGCGGGGCCTCCCCACGTCCGGTAGTTGCAAGTAGCAATGATCCATCGCACACTGATCAGCAGCCCTGGCATGCCCAGAACCCGAAGGCCCCGTTTCCGCGGGGCCTTTCGCATTCCCGGCCACCCTCGCACCGACTCGCTCGCCACCAGCGCACGCGACCTAGCGGAAGGCCCACCATGCCCGACTGGACCCTGCACACCGGAGACGCCCTCACTACACTCCCCGGCCTCAACACCCCCGTGGATGCGGTCATCTGTGACCCTCCGTACAACAGCGGCGGCCGCACCATGAGCGAACGCACCAGCCGCACCGCTCGCGAGAAGTACCTCACCGAAGGCGGCCGGAATCACGGCTTTGACCTCGGCGACTTCACCGGCGAGAACCGCGATCAGCGCTCCTACACGGCCTGGCTGTCCCTGATCCTCGCCGAGTGCCACCGCCTCACCAGACCCGGCGGCGCCGCCCTCATCTTCGCCGATTGGCGCCAACTCCCCGCCACCACCGACGCTCTGCAGGCCGCCGGCTACACCTGGCGCGGCATCGCCGTCTGGCAGAAGCCCATCGCCCGCCCTCAGCCCGGCCGCTTCAGGCAGGATTCCGAGTTCATCGTCTGGGGCAGCAACGGTGCCATGGTCCCCGGCAACGACCCGGTGTACCTGCCCGGTCACTTCACCGGCAGCCAGCCCCGCGGCAACCAACGAAGGCACGTCACGCAGAAGCCGGTTGGGGTCATGCAACAGCTGGTCCGCATCGTGCCACGCGGCGGAACCGTCCTCGACCCGTTCGCCGGGTCGGGCACCACTGGCGCCGCGGCCCTCCTCGAGGGGCGCGGCTTCATCGGCATCGAGCAGTCCGCACAGTACGCCGAGATCGCCCGTTCGCGGCTCACAGAGGGAGCGGCTGCCTGACAGGCGGCGTCGTGTCCCGCCGCGCATCGGCGTCACTACCCAGGCAGTTGCACTCCGGCCGATCATGTCCCACACTGGGCCGCAGATCCGGCATGCCCGGAAACAACAGGCCCGCCTAGGGCCTGTCTGACAATTCCCGTCGGATCATCGAGCGTCCGCCGAGCTGGCAGTCCGGAGGTGCGCCGACACCTGGCGGGTATTGCCGGGCAGGGCCTACGAACGGCGGGCCAGCAGGTGGGCGTCGAGGAAGCCCCGTTCGGAGGCCGGATCGTGGAGCAGCCGGGCGAAGGGAACGAGTCCGGCATCGGCCAGCAGTTCAGCGAGGCGATCCGCCGGCCAGCTGTAAGCAGGCGCCACCTTGTGGTCGAACCGGACCGGTTCTTGTTCGTCGGTCCCGAAGAAGGAGACCAGGAGCAGGCCATCCGGCGCCAGGACGCGTGCCTGCTCGGCGAGCAGCTCCGGCAGTTCTCCCGGAGGGGTGTGGATCATCGAGTAGTGGGCCAGTACGCCGCCGAGCGCGGCGTCCTCGATCGGCAGGGATTCCATCCGCGCCTCCTGGAAGCGCAGCGCCGGATGGGCCTGCCGGGCGTGGTCGATCATGCCGGGGGCGAGGTCGAGTCCGAAGGCGTCCAGGCCCAGTTCGTGCAGCATGGCCGTCAGATGTCCGGGCCCGCACCCGACGTCCGCTGCCCGCGGGTTGCCCGTCGCGCGCACCAGTTCGGCGAAGGTGCCGATCATGGTCCGGGAGAAAGGCTGTGTCTCCAGCCGGTTTGCGAACAGCGATGCGTACAGCTCGACGACTCCGTCGTAGGCCGCCCTGGTCTCGTCCTGATGATTCACCACGGGCAGGACTCTATAGCCGGTCTGATAATTGATCTTGTGGCAGGTCGAGGTGAGTTGACGGATGCGGCATGGGGGCGGATAGAGCCCCTTTTGCCCCAGGTGGACGGACGGGGCCGTCCGTGGCGTGATCACCGGCAGGTGGTCCACGGCGTGCTGTGGCGGCTACGGACCGGGGCTCCTTGGCGCGACCTGCCCGAGCGGTATGGGCCGTGGCAGACCGTCTACGAGCGGTTCGCCCGCTGGGAGGCCGATGGCACGTGGGCGAAGCTGCTGGAGCACGTCCAGGTCCATGATGACGCGGGGGGCCGGGTGGAGTGGATCGTCGCCGTTGACTCCACGATCAACCGGGCCCACCAGCACGCCGCGGGCGCCCGTAAAAGGGGGACGCAGACAGGGACGAACTGGAAGATCCGGGCCGCTCGCAGGCGCATCAGGCACTCGGTCGGTCCCGGGGCGGGCTGACCACCAAGGTCCATCTCGCCGTCGACGGCCGGGGACTGCCGCTGTCGATCGTGCTCACACCCGGAAACGTCAACGACGCCACCGCGTTCGCCGATGTCCTCGACGGGGTCCGCACCCCGCGCGTCGGCACGGGCCGCCCGCGCACGACACCGGACCGTGTGCTGGGTGACAAGGCCTACTCCAGCAGGGCCATCCGTCATCTGCTGAGGCGTCGGGGCATCGCCGCCACGATCCCCGAGCGCCGCGACCAGGTGCAACCGTCGACGCAGGGGGCGCTTCGGTGGCCGGCCCCCCGCCTTTGACAGGGAGATCTATCGCGACCGCAACGTGGTCGAACGATGCTTCGCTCGCCTCAAGCAGTTCCGTGCGATCGCAACCAGGTTCGACAAGCTCGCGGACCGCTACCGCGCGGGAGTCGTCCTGGCCTCCCTGATCCTCTGGCTCCGTTAAGCGGCCAGGTGATCATTTGTCAGACAGGCTCTAGTGCGGGCCATTTTCGCTCCAGTCGCTAGAGGCCACTGTGCGTGTCAGGATGCCGATAGGGGCAATCGAGGCGACGGCATGATTGAAGTCAGCGGCAAGGGCGGACAGATTCAGTTCGACGGCGAGTACGTCACCGTCTCCCGCAAGGGATTCATCGCGCGGACGACCCATGGCAAGGGTGAGAAGCGACTCCACGTCTCACAGATCTCCGCCGTCCAGTGGAAGCCCGCCGGCCCTCTGGTGAACGGGTTCATTCAGTTCACTGTTCCCGGCGGGATCGAGCGACGCGGGCAGTTCGGTAGCCAGTCGATGAACGCGGCCCAAGATGAGAACTCCGTCATGTTCACGAAGAAGCAGCAGCCGGAGTTCGAGAAGCTGCGCGCGGCGATAGATGCCGCGATCACAGCCCAGCATGGGCCGCAACTGTTGACTGCTGCGCCCAGCTCGCTCGCCGACGAGCTGGCCAAGCTCGCACAGCTTCGGGACCAAGGGGTTCTGAGCTCTGAGGAGTTCGAGCGGCAGAAGGCAAAGCTCCTAGGTCACTAGCCCACCCCGCATCAACCCGGCCCAACCGTAGGTGGCCGGGTCTTCACATGCCCGGAGGTGTCCGTGCCCAACCAATACGGCAACCCGGTCACCGACAAGGACCGCGAGGCAGTCCGCCGCCTCCACGCGCAAGGCCTCGGCCGCAACGCCATCGCACGCGAGATCGGCCGCGCCACACGCACCGTGAGCGTCCTCGCCGCGGAGATGCACCTCACCTTCGACACCACGCTGACCGAGGACGCCACCCGCTCCCGGATCGCCCAACTCGCCGAGAAGCGCGCCATCCTCGCCGACGCCCTCACCGACGACGCCCTCCGCCTCACCGAACAACTGTGGGCGCCGGCCGTTGTGTTCAGCTTCGGCGGCAAGGACAACACCTACGCCGAGCGGCACGTCGCCGAGCCGCCCGCGCACGACAAGAAGGCGCTCATGTCCGCCGCCGCCACGGCGGCCGCGCAGTCCCTGCGCCTCGTTCCGCCGACAGACGACTCCGGGGCAGAGGACGCCCGATCGATGCTCGGCAAGCTGTTCCAGGGGCTCGCGGAGGTGGTCAAGGAGGGCGAGGCGGAGCAGCGCGAGGAGGCGGAAGGTGAGTCTCCTTGATGCGCTGCCGCTGTCTCGCAAGCAGATCGTTTCGATCGTCCAGGCCGAGGCGCGTATCAACGTGTGGGAGGGCTCGGTTCGGTCCGGCAAGACCATCGCGTCTCTGTTGCGCTGGCTGATCTACGTGGCGGACGCCCCGCGTGGCGGCGAGTTGGTCATGGTCGGGCGGACGCGGGACTCGCTGTTCCGGAACATCATCGGTCCGCTGATGAACCCCGACCTGTTCGGGCCGCTTGCTCAGCTGGTGTCGTACAACAACGGCGCGCCGATCGCGTACATCCTGGGCCGCCCGGTGCACGTCATCGGCGCGAACGACGCCAAGGCCGAGCCGAAGGTGCGCGGCATGACCTGCGCGGGCGCCTACGTGGATGAACTCACCACGCTGCCCCGGACGTTCTTTGATCAGCTGGTGGCGCGTTGCTCGGTCAAGGGCTCCAAGATCTTCTCGACAACGAACCCCGACAACCCCGGCCACTGGGTCCGCCGCGAGTACCTCAAGCGGGCCGAGGCCGTACGCCTGCGCTCTTGGCACTTCGTCCTCGACGACAACCCGTACTTGGACCCGGACTACGTCGCCGCCCTCAAGGCCACCTACACCGGCCTGTTCTACCGGCGGAACATCCTGGGCCACTGGGTCCAGGCCGAGGGCGCCATCTACGACTCGTTCGACGAGGAGCGGCACGTCGTCACCGACGTCCCACACATCGCCCGCTGGCTGTGCGACGCCATCGACTACGGCACCACCAACCCCTACGCCGACCTCCTGCTCGGCCTCGGCGTCGACAACCGGCTCTATGTCACCTCCGAATACCGGTGGGACTCCCGCGCCGAGCGCCGCAAGATGACCGACGCCGAGTACAGCCATGCCCGCCGGCGCTGGCTCGCCTCCGTCGCGCAGCCGCAGACCAACGTCCTGGGTGTGCAGCCTGAATGGACCGTCGTCGACCCGTCGGCGGCCTCGTACATCGAGCAGCTGCACCGGGACGGCGTCTCGGGGGTGACCCCGGCAGAGAACACCGTCCTGGACGGCATCCGCACCGTTGGCTCCCTCTTCGCGGGCGACCGGCTACGCGTCCACGCCTCCGCGCGCGGACTGATCGAAGAGTTGCCCGGCTACTCCTGGGACGACGAGGCGGCCGAGAAGGGCGAGGACAAGCCCATCAAGCTCGATGACCACTCATGCGACGCACTCCGGTACGGCGTGCGCACGACCGAGGCCCTGTGGCGGCCACACATCCCGACTCTCCTGGAGGTGGCCGCGTGAAGGTCGAGGTGATCCTTCGAACCAAGGGCCAGCCCGAGGCCGTTGTGGGTGAGGCCGAGGGCGACACGTGGCCGGAGATACGCAGGGAGCTCCCGAAACTCATGCGCAACCTGGCTGACGAATTCGAGAACACGATGGACGACCAGGAGGTGCCCGATGTCGCTTCCGACGTCTGACACCCCGTGGCCGCCCACTGACACCGTCGTCCAGGCCGCGCTCGCCGACTGGGACGCCTGGTACTCCGCCGACCCCGACCGGCTCGAAAACCGCTACCAGGGCCGCGGCTACCGCGAGACCGTCGACCGGCCCGCGCAGTACCGCGGCGGCCTCGTCGGGAAGATGGCGCGCTGGTTCTGGGGCAACCCCACCTCGCCCGGTGAGAAGCGCACCAAGCTGCACGTGCCGCTCGCCGGGGACATCGCCCGCACGAGCAGCGAGCTGCTGTTCTCCGAGCCGCCCAAGCTGCTCAGCGAACACACGGCGACCCAGGCGCGGCTCGACGAGCTGATGGGCACCGGCCTCCAACCGACCCTGGTGGAGGCCGGCGAAGTCTGCGCAGCGCTCGGCGGCGCCTACCTGCGTGTGGTCTGGGACGAGGAAGTCTCGGATCGGCCCTGGATCGACACCGTGGCCGCGGACCGCGCGATCCCGGAGTTCGCGTACGGGCGGCTGCGCGCGGTCACCTTCTGGACCGTGGTCGAGGCCGACGACTCCCGCCGCGTCCTGCGGCACCTGGAGCGGCACGAGAAGGGCCGCATCCTCCACGGCCTGTACGAGGGCTCCCTCACCGCGCTCGGCCACCCGGTCCCGCTTACCGAGCACCCCTCAACGGCGGGGCTCGCCACCGAGGTGGACGCCGAGGGCGGTATCGACACCGGAGCCCCCGACCACCTCACCGCCGCGTACGTGCCCAACGTCCGCCCCGCGCGCGCCTGGAGGCACATCCCCACGGCCTCGTACTGGGGACAGTCCGACTACCAGGGCATCGAGGGCCTCATGGATGCCCTCGACGAGACGTACTCCTCGTGGATGCGGGATGTCCAGAACGGCAAGGGCCGCATCGTCGTCCCTCAGACGATGCTCGACTCCCTCGGGCCCGGTCAGGGCGCCGCATGGGACGAGGAACGCCGCATCTACACCGGCCTCAACATGCTCACGCGCCCTGGCGACCCCGACCCGCTGACCGTCGTGCAGTTCGAGATCCGCGTCCAGGAGCACCGCGACACCTGCGCCGAGCTCGTCGAGCAGGCCGTCCGGCAGGCCGGATACTCCGCCTCGACCTTCGGGGAGAGCGGCGACGGAGCCGCGGTCACTGCTACGGAGATCCGCGCCCGCGAGCGGCGCAGCATGAGCACCCGCGGGCGTAAGGCCCTCTACTGGGGGCCCGGCATCGGCGACATTGCCACGGCGCTCCTCGCCGTCGAGGCCGGGCCGCGTTTCCGCGTGCCTGGCCTTGACCTGGAGCCGCCGAAGGTGGAGTTCCAGGACTCCATCAGCGAGGGCTCCACCGAGCTCGCCACCACGGCCGAGCTGCTGCGCCGCGCCGATGCCGCCTCGGACGAGACGCTCGTGCAGCTGGTGCATCCCGACTGGGACGAGTCACAGGTGAAGGCCGAAGTTGACCGCCTTTCGAAGTCGAGGGAGGTGGCCGACCCGTTCCTGACCGGTGCGGAGGACCCGCTCGGCGGGCCGCCACCGCCGCCCGGTACGCCCGAGGAGGACGGGGAGGCGTAGGCCATGCCCGTATCGCCGGCCATGGCCGAGGATCTCGCCGCCGCCATCCGCACCCTGTACGACGACGCCGAGCTGACGCTGATCGACAAGCTGCGGCAAGCCCTCGACGACGGCCTTGAGTCGCCGCTGTGGGCGGAGATCAAACTCCGCTCCATCGGTGACCTCCGGGCGGCGGTCGAGGAGGTCACGCAGGCGCTCCAGACCGACGCGGACGGCGCGGTCGCGGCAGCCCTGGCCACCGCGTACGGGCGCGGCAGGCAAGCCGCCGTCGCCGAGCTCGGCGCGCTGGACATCGGCCGCGAGCTCCAGGCCCGCACGCAGCTGACGGGCGCCCCCGCGGTCGACCGGCTCGCCGCCTCCTGGGCCAACGACACGCGCCCCCTGTACGCCCGGATCACCCGCGCCGTCCTCGACTTCTTCCGTGACACCGTCACCCGCGTCTCCGCGAGCACCCTGCTCGGCACGATGACCCGACGCCAGGCCAGCCAGCAGGCGCTGAACCGCTTCGCCCGCCGCGGCGTGACCGGCTTCACCGACTCGGCCGGCCGGAACTGGGAGCTCGGCGCGTACGCGGAGATGGCCGTCCGCTCTGTCACCGCGCGGGCGGCGATCGAGGGGCACACCGATGCGCTCGCGGAGATCGGCGTAGGGCTCGTCATCGTGTCCGATGCACCGCTGGAGTGTCCGCTGTGCGCGCAATGGGAGGGCGAGGTGCTCACCCTGTCCGGCCCGCCGGGGCCGCAGTCGCTGCGCCTCGACCACGCGATCCAGCCGGAGCGGCTGTTCGCGCCCACGCGCACAGTCGTCGTGCACGTCGCTGGATCCCTCCTCGAGGCGCGCGCGGCAGGGCTGTTCCACCCGAACTGCCGACACAGCTTGAGTGCCTACCTGCCCGGCGTCACGAAGCGCCCGCAGGTCCCGCCGCATCCGCAGGGTGCGACGTATGAAGACACGCAGCAGCAGCGGTACTACGAGCGCCAGGTGCGCGCGTGGAAGCGGCGGGCTGCGGCGGGTATGGACGAGGGCGCGCGCCGCACGGCGACCGCCAAGGTCCGTGCCTATCAGGCCCGTATTCGTGCTCTCACGGATGAGAAGGGCCTTGCACGGAAGCGGCAGCGCGAGCAGGTCGGCGCGGCCCGCTGATACCCCGCTCGGAGCGCCGCACGGCGGCCGGGCACCCCGAAAAGGGAGTACACCCATGCAGCACCCTTTCAAGCACCCGCGCGCCACACACAGCGCGTACACGATCCTCGGCTTCCGCACGGACGGCCGACCGATCCATCCCATCGCGGGTGGCAGCGGCGAGGGCGAAGGCGGATCCGGTGGAACCCCGCCCGCGCCGCCCGCCGGTGACCCGCCCGCACCGCCGACGCCGACACCTCCGGCCCCCACGCCCCCCGAGGGCGGTGGCGAGCCGGACTGGAAGGCCGAGGCCCGCAAGTGGGAGGACCGCGCCAAGGCCAACCAGAAGGCGCAGGACGAGCTCGAAGCGCTCAAGGCCGCGGCCATGAGCGACCAGGAGAAGGCTGTCGCCGAGGCGGAGAAGAAGGGCCGCACGGCCGCCGCCTCCGAGTACGGCACCAAGCTCGCAGGCGCGGAGTTCCGTGCTGCGGTCGCCGCCGCGGGCATCGATCTCGGCGAGGCCGCCGAGCTCATCGACGTGTCCCGTTTCGTCGCCGACGACGGCGAGGTGAACGTCACGGCCATCAAGTCCGCCGTCACCAAGCTGTCCAAGCTCGCCCCCCGCGGCGCCGGACGCTCCGGCGCAGACATGGGCGGCGCCGGCGGCTCAGGCGATCAGAACGCCTCCCTGGACAAGCAGATCCAAGAGGCCACCGCACGACGCGACTTCGCGACCGTGATTCGACTCAAGCGGCAGAAGGCCGCGACCACGTAAGGAGGACCCATGGCCGGCATCACCGGGATGGGCGACACGTTCAACCTTCCCAACTACGCGGGCGAGCTGTTCGCCCTGACCCCGGAGGACACCCCGCTCCTGTCCGCGATCGGCGGCCTGACCGGCGGCGGCATGACGACCGGCCAGGAATTCGAGTGGCAGACCTACGACCTGCGCGACCCCTCGCAGCGCACCCGTGTGGAGGGGGCGACCGCGCCGACCGCCGAAGAGCGGGCGCGGGCGAACGTGCGCAACGTCGTCCAGATCCACCAGGAGAAGGTCAGCGTCTCGTACACCAAGCAGGCCGCCATCGGCGCGCTCGCTACCCCCGGCTCGGCCCCGTTCCGGGGCGTGGACGGCGCGAACCCGGTGACCAACGAGTTGGACTGGCAGGTCGCGCAGGCGCTGAAGTCCATCGCGCTGGACGTGAACTACTCGTTCATCAACGGCACGTACGCCAACCCGACGACCAATGCGACCGCGCGTAAGTCCCGCGGTCTGCTCGCAGCGATCACCACGAACCGCATCGCGAAGGGCGTCACCACGACCGGCGCGAGCTCGGCGACGGACACCATCACGGCGACCGCGCACGGCCTCGTGGACGGTGACCGCATCGTGTTCACCAACACGAGCACCGCCACCGGGATCGTGGCCGGCCGCGCGTACTACGTCGACCAGATCGACGTGAACACCTTCAAGGTGTCCTCGACGGCCGGGGGCGCACCGATCACCCTGGGCACGGCGACCGGCATCGCGTACACGAAGCCGTGGACGACGGACCTCACCCCGGATCACGTCTCGGACCTGCTTCAGCTGGCCTACGACAACGGCGGCATCAGCGAGCAGGCCACCGCGACCCTGATCGCGAACTCCGCGCAGAAGCGCGCCGTGTCGCGGGCCTTCGCCAACGCGTACGGCAAGTTCCAGGAGACGAGCCGGACCGTGGGCGGTGTCAACGTGACCACGATCGTCACGGACTTCGGCACGCTGAACCTGATGCTGGACCGGCACATGCCGCAGGACTCACTGTGTGTCGCCTCGCTGGAGCAGCTGCGCCCGGTGTTCCTCAACGTGCCGGGCAAGGGCGTCATGTTCGAGGAGCCGCTCGCCAAGACCGGCGCCTCGGACGAGGTCCAGCTGTACGGCGAGGTGGGCCTCGAGTACGGCAATGAGCGCGCCCACGGCGTCCTCACCGGTCTGAAGGTGGCCTGATATGGCGATCTACGAGCGAGGCTCTGGCGGACACATCGCCGAGCGCGTGCGGCCGGTGCCGGGCAGCGAGGAGGCCGACTCCCTCGCGGCGCTGGCCGAGGACCCGGCGTCCGGCTGGCTCTGCGTCGAGCCGGACACCGAGCCCGAGCCCGTCGTGCTGGAGCGGCCGGCTAAGTCCGCGTCGAAGGCGGACTGGAAGGCGTACGCGATCAGTCAGGGCATGGACGAGGAGGCCGCCGACGCGGCCACTCGCGACGAGCTCGCCGCGCGGTACGCGGACGGAGGTGACTCCTGATGGGTCTCTCCGCATCCCTGTCCGTGGCCGCGACGGTCAGCCAGACCAAGGCACTTGACCTGACCACGGTGGCCGATCCGCTGATGTTCCGGCGGGCCGTGAACCTGACCGACGGCACCGCGGCGGGCAAGGCCGACAAGGTGTTCCACGACCGGCGCACGCTGGCCGCGTCCGCGACCGAGGATCTCGACCTCGCGGGCGTGCTCCTGGACGCCTTCGGCGCCGCGATCACCTTCGTGCGCGTGAAGGGCCTGTTCATCTCCGCGGCGGCGGCGAACTCCAACAACGTGGTCGTCGGCAACGCGACGAGCAACGGCTGGGCCACCCTCCTCAATGCAACGGGAACGCTCACGCTGCGGCCGGGCGCCTCCGTCGGGGCGATAGCGGGGCCTGCGGACGCCACGGCGTACGCGGTCACCGCCGCCACCGGGGACCTGCTGAAGATCGCCAACTCCGGGGCAGGCAGCGCGGTCACGTACGACATCGTCATCGTCGGCGCGAGCGCGTAGGGGGTGCCATGGCCCGGATCTACGCGACCTCGGCGCAGTACGAGACGTACACCGGGCAGACGGCGCCCGCGGACATCACGGCCCGGCTCGGCCGCGCTTCGCGGTTCTTGGACTCCGAGGTGTTCCGGCTGTGCTGGTACGAGGCGGACGTCGACGGCTATCCCACGAACCCGTTTGTGATGACCGCCTTCGCCGATGCGGTCTGTGCACAGGTGCAGTGGTGGGTGGAGAGCGGCGACGAGCTGGGCACGGCCGGGCAGTGGGGCTCGGTGAAGATCGGGTCTGTGGCGCTGTCCGGTCCCAGCTCGTCGTCCGGCTCCGGCGGCTCCTCGACGGGCCGCAGGGTCGCCGATGCCGCCCTCGAAGCGCTCCGCTCGCCGGACCTGACACCGGACCTCTTCCGTCTCGGCGAGGTGGTTACGTGCTGATCCCCGGCTTCCTGCTCGGCCATGAGGTGATCGTGGAGGCGTGGCAGGGAGAGGGCCCGTACGGGCCGTCGTACGCCGACCCCGTCACGGTCGAGTGCTTCCTCGACGAGAAGACCCGCATGGTCCGCAACCCTGCGGGCGAGGAGGTCACCTCCTCCTCGACCATCTACGCCCGCCCGGACGCGGTGTGTCCGGCGAGCTCCCGCGTCACCCTGCCCTCGGGCCGGATCACCACCGCCATCGGCTCGTACCAGCGCGACGGCGGCCGCCTCCCCACCCCCGATCACCTGGAGGTGCAACTCCAGTGACCCAGTACGCGCGCATGAACTGGCAGGGCGGACGGCTGTGGGGCGCCCGCGGCCGGCGCCTGGCCTCTGAAGGGCTGCAACGCGCCCTAGAGCACACCCTCGGCGAGGCCAACAAGCTCGTCCCCCTCGACGAGGGCACCCTCCGCCGATCGGGCCGGGTCGACGTGGACGGGCTGAACGGCGCGATCTCCTACGACACCGTGTACGCGGTCCGCCAACACGAAGAACTGACCTGGAAGCACCTGCCGGGCAGGCAGGCCAAGTACCTGGAGCAGCCGATGAACTCGGAGCGCGAGGTCATGCTCCGGCTGATGGCCGTGCCCCTTCGCCGCTGGCTGCGCGGCTGACCACCCACCCCTAACCCCCGGCTGTGCGGGGGTTTTCGCATGTCCGGAGGTGATCGGTGGGCTACACGAACGCGCTCCTGGAAGGCCTCGCCTCACTGATTGCGGAGGCTGGGCTCGCCGTCTACCGGCCGGACGGCATTTACACCGCGGCGGAGATCGGCATCACCTTCTCGGTCCTGCCGGATGCCTCGGACGGTGCCATCTGTCTGACCTCGTACCCGGTCGAGGACACCGACCTCACGGACGCGGTCACCGGCGTTCAGATACGGATGCGCCGGGGCCGTGATCCGCGCCTCGTCGAGCAGCTCGCCGACGACTTGTTCGACGTGCTCCACAACCGCCGGGGCTTGGTCCTTGGCGGGGTTCAAGTCGCCCTGATCTGGCGCCAGTCACAGGCCCCCATGGGCCAGGACGTCCACGGGCGTCAGGAGATCTCGGCGAACTACTACGCGCGCACGACGCGCCCCTCACCCCACCTCTACGAATAGGGAGGCTGCGTCATGTCGACGCCGACCGAGACCGCTCTTGCGCGCCGCTGGCGCCTGGAGATCAACATGGGCACCGAGGCGGTGCCGGACTGGCAACTGTGCCCCGCCGTCACGGAATTCAGCTGGACGGCCGAGCCGAACCACGAGGACGACACCTCGTACGACACCGATGGCTGGGGGGAGAACACCAAGACGGGCCAGGACTGGGAAGTCGAGGTCACGTTCAACCGCAAGGCGACCCCCGACTCGACTGCCTACAGCGTGGTGCACGAGAAGATCCGCCTTGCGTTCTTCGCGTACGGCGAGCCGTCCAAGGTGCACCTGCGGTTCTTCGACCGCAACGGTCTGCCCGAGGCGTACGTGGGCAAGGGTCTGCCGAACTGGGAGCCGCAGGGCGGCGAGGCCCGTGACCTGGACCAGGTGCAGGTCACCTTCACCGGCACGGGCCCACTCACCCCGATCACGAACCCGGTGACCGCCTGATGGCGGGCGGCTTCAAGGTCCTGGACGAGTTCCTCGGTGACTCCCTCGACCTGCCGATCAAGTGCAAGGACGGCACCGTCCGCACCTTCCACATCCCCGCCTGCTCCGCCGAGGACGGGCTGCGTGTGCAGTCCCTGGTGGAGTCCGGTGCCCGGATGGCCACCGACGGCACCCCGATGGACACCGAAGTCCTGGACGACGCCGCCGAGATGGACCTCTACCGCATCGCCCTCGGCTCGGCCCACGACGACCTGTTCGCCAACTTGGACTGGCCGCGGTTCAAGCACGTCGCGATGACCGCCGTTCTGTGGATCACGGCGGGCATCGACACCGCCGAGCAGTACTGGAACGCGGACGGCGACCCTTCTCAACTGGCCCCGAATCGGGCGGCACGACGGGCCTCATCGGCTGCGGCGAAGTCGACCCCGCGACGGGGCTCCACGAGTGGTACGAGCACCCCGCGGGCTACCAGCCGCGCCCGCAAGGCCGCCAAGACCTGACCTGGGCGGGCCTCCTCGACGAGTGGCCGCTGATCGAGGCCGATCTCCACGAGGTCTACGGCATCGACCTCTCCGAGCCGGGCCTCATGCATGCCCGCTCCTGGCGGTGGCTCAAGACACGCATCCTCGGCCTGCTCTCCGCCGAGTCCCGGCTGAGCAGGCGCTTCGCCCCGCCTGAGCCCAAGTCGCGGCGCGCCCCTCGAACCTGATTTCCCCGAGGGGGTGCACCCATGGCCCTCAACCTCGGCGAGCTGGTCGCAGGTCTGCGTGCGGATGATGCTCCGTTCACGCGGAGCCTTTCGCGCGCCGAGCTCCGCATGCGCGGGCTTACCCGCGACGTCAACGGTCAGTTGAGGGACCTGAACGGCCGGTTCGTGCGGGATGGCGACGGCATGGGCCGCAGCCTGGCGTACGGGATCGGGCGCGGCGCCCGCGGGGCTGTGTCCGCGCTGCGTCGGGTGGCCCCGGCGGTGGCCGCGATCGGGGTGGGTCTGCCGGCCGTGGCGGCGACGTCGGCGGCGCTCGGCGGTCTCGCCGCGGGCGCGGTCGCGGCCGGGTTGGCGATGAAGGCGTTCAGCCTCGCGGCGGGGCCGCAGATGGAGAGCGTCCAGGAGGTCTCCAAGCTCGCCGAGGATGCACAAAAGGCGGTCGCCGCGGGGGCCGAGGATGCGGCCGAGAAGCAGAAGGCGTACAAGGATGCCCTTTCCCAGATGCCGCCCGCGACGCAGGCCACCGCGCGGGCCTTCGTCGGCCTGAAGTCGGACTACAAGACGTGGTCCAACGAGATGTCCGCGACGACGATGCCCGTCTTCACCAAGGGCATCGAGATCCTGCGGGACCTGATCCCGACGCTGACGCCGTTCGTGCAGGCGGCGGCGGGCGCCTTCGGGGACTTCCTCGACGAGGTGGCCGTCGGCGTCAAGAGCGCGGGGTTCAAGGCGTGGGCAGCCGACATGAGTTCGGCGGCAGGGCCCGCGCTGCGGGACTTCCTCGCCGTGATCAAGAACTTGGCGGTTGGCTTCGGCGGGCTGCTCCAAGCCTTCCTGCCGGTGTCGGACGGGATGACCGGCGGACTCGTGCAGATGACGCAGGCGTTCGCCGACTGGGGCACCTCCCTGAAGGACTCCGAAGGGTTCGCCGAGTTCCTGGAGATGGCCAGCGAGGGCGGCAGCGCACTGGGCACGCTGGCGGGCGCCGCGATCGATCTCCTGGTGGCGCTCGCTCCGTTGATCGGCCTGACCGCTCAGCTGGCTACCTGGCTGGCCCGCATCATCAGCGCCACGCCGACACCGGTCCTGACCGCGCTCGCCGTGGTGCTCGGCACGGTCACGGTGGCCATGAAGGCGTGGGCCATCGCTCAGACGTTGGTGGCGGTCCGCAACCGCATCTGGACCGCGACCCAGTGGCAGCTGAACGCGGCGATGTTCGCCTCCCCGATCTTCTGGGTGGTCGCGGCTATCGCGGGGCTCATCGCGATCATCGTTCTGATCGCGACCAAGACGACGTGGTTCCAGACCGCTTGGTCGGCGACCTGGAACTTCATCAAGTCGTTCACGTCCGGAGCCGTCGCCACGATCGGCTCCATCCTCAACTGGTTCGCCTCCCTGCCCGGCAAACTCTCCGGCTGGTTCGGCGCGGCGAAGAACGCCGCGGTCCGCCAGTTCACGGCCCTGGTGTCGTGGCTGCGCGGCCTGCCGGGCCGGGCCGGATCGGCGCTGGACGGACTCGTCGGGAGCCTGCGCCGGGCCGCGGTGAACGGCTTCAACGCGTTCAAGAACGCGGCCGCCTCGCGGGCGTCCTCGTTCATTTCGTGGGTGCGCGGCCTACCGGGCCGCATCTCCCGCGCGATCGGCTCCCTGGCGGGGCTGCTCGTGTCCAAGGGCAAGGACGTCGTGCGCGGCCTGTGGAACGGCATCAAGTCCATGGGCGCCTGGCTGAAGAAGACGTTGATCGGCTGGGCCAAGGCGCTGATCCCCGGACCGATCGCGAAGGCGCTGGGCATCTCCTCACCATCCAAGGTCATGGCGAAGTCCGTGGGCCGCTGGATTCCGGCGGGCATCGTCTCCGGTATCGAGTCCGGACAGGGCGCCGTCGACCGCACCATGGCCGGCCTCGTCTCCACCCCCACCCCCGGCCAGATGGCCATGTCCGCAACGGGCAGGGCCGCAGGCTCCCGGAAAGGTTCCGGGGCGGGCGGGGTGACCACGATCCGCATCGAGTTGGCGGGGCCGGAAGACGTGAAGCGACTGATCCGGAAGATCGTGAAGGTCGACGGCCGCGGCAACGTGCAGACCGCGTTCGGTATCTGACAGGAGGTCCTCGTCGTGGCGTTCCCGGAGACCCCGCTCGGCGCCCGCGGTGAGGTGCAGATCGGCGGCGTGTGGACCGACATCACCCCGGATCTGTACCTGCGCGAGCCGATCACCTACAGCTGCGGTCTGCCCGAGCAGGGTGTGCGGGCGGACCCCGGCAGCGTGCGCCTCCAGATCAACAACCGGGACGGCAAGTACTCCACGCGCAACCCGCTCAGCCCGTACTTCGGGTTGCTGGGCCGCAACACTCCGCTGCGGGTGCACGTGCCCGGACCGACCCGCCTCGTCGTCCCCCAGGCATCCATCGGGCGGGCACGCGCCGCGGATGCCCCCAGCTTGGACATCACGGGGGACATCGATGTGCGGATCGAGGCCTCGGCCACGTGGGCGGGGCCGTTCGCCAACGGCGCCTTCGAGCTGTGCGGCAAGTACGACACCAGCACCCCGCAGCGCTCGTGGGCGCTTCTGGTGGAGAGCAGCGGCGTGCTTCAGTTCCGGTGGTCGCCGGACGGGACGACGCTGCCCATCGCCCGCTCCACCGAGCCGGTGGCCGCCGGGCCGGGCAGGCGCCTGGCGGTGCGCGCGGCCCTCGACGTCAACAACGGGGCAGGCGGGTGGACCGTGCGGTTCTACGTCGCCGAGCACATCGGCG
The DNA here is from genome assembly GCF_042740015.1 of Streptomyces sp. NPDC059037. Classification (NCBI taxonomy): domain Bacteria; kingdom Bacillati; phylum Actinomycetota; class Actinomycetes; order Kitasatosporales; family Streptomycetaceae; genus Streptomyces; species Streptomyces sp. NPDC059037. The sequence goes on along the minus strand of NZ_JBHYIG010000045.1, from coordinate 14,296 downwards.
GCCCCTGGTCGTTGCTCGGCGAGCCCGTCACCGGGAGCGGTGTCACCTCGATTCTCGTGGGGACGGCGCCGCTCGAGGTCGGGGATGTCGGAGCGGTCGGGTTCGCGAGCGTCGAGCGGGAGATCTGGGCGTTCGAGGTGCGCAACGGCATCGACGGGCCCCTCGTCGCCGCACCGGACTTCACCGTCCAGGCCTCGGCTACGGGGTCGTTCACCGATGCGGCCGGGGTGCTGTGGCAGGTGGAGAACCAGGCACGCATCAGCGACCGGCACATCCGCTTCGCCGTGGAGATCAGCGAGTGGCCGCCGCGCTGGACGCCCTCGGGCGCTGATGTGTGGGTGCCCATCGAGGCGGCCGGGGTGCTGCGCCGCATGGGGCAGGGCGCCAAGGCCCTGGATTCCACGCTGCGCCGCCGCATCCCCAGCTATCAGCCGCTGGCGTACTGGCCGATGGAGGATGGCCGCGAAGCCACGCAGGCTTCCAGCCCGATCGCCGGGGTGAGCCCGCTGCGCCTCACCCGCGCCAACTGGGCCGCCACCGACACCCTGCCCAGCAGTGGGGCCCTGCCCACGCTGGCCTCCAGTGGCGGCAGCCTACCGATGATGGACGGCCGGGTCCCCGCGTCTGCCGGGCCGCTGTCCGGCTGGAGTGTCCAGTTCGTCTACCGGCTCGACAGCGTGCCCGCGGACCTGCGCACCTTCCTGCGGATCCGCTCCACCGGCACGGTCGCCGAGTGGTACATCCAGCAGCAGAACAACGGGGCCCGCATCCTGGGCCGCAACGACGACGGCAACGCGGTCGTCTCGCAGGACATCGGCACGACCAACGACCTGTTCAACCAGTGGATGCGGGTCGAGTTCCGGGCCACACAGAACGGCTCCACGGTCGAGTGGGTCATTCGGTGGACCGACGTCGGCGGCGACGCCGGGTCGTTCTCCGGAACCTTCACCGGCACCATCGGACGGCCCACCGCCGTGGCCTCGCCACCGGACGGCTACTCGCCGCTGCTGGACGGCATGGCGATCGGGCACATCAGCGTCTGGCCCACCGCGACCACCGCCGCCTACGACGGGGCGATCGACGCGTGGACGGGCGAGAGCGCCATCAACCGCATGGTCCGCCTCAGCGGGGAGGAGTCCATCGCCCTGGCCCTGGCCGGGGACCAGGCGAGCAGCGAAGCGGTGGGCGCGCAACTGCCAGCCGCGCTGCTGGACCTGCTCGCCGAGGCAGCCGAGGCAGACGGCGGAATCCTGTACGAGGACCGGGCCCGCGCCGCGCTGCGCTACCGCGCACGGACCACGCTCTACAACCAAAGCCCCGCCCTCACCCTCACCTACGCGGGCGAGGTGGCGCCGCCGCTGGAACCGGTCGACGACGACCAGCACGTCCGCAACGACGTCACCGTCACCCGCAACGGCGGCAGTTCAGCGCGCGTCGTCAAGGAGAGCGGCCCGCTGTCCATCCAGGCACCCCCGGCAGGGGTCGGGCGCTACGACGAGGCGCTCACCCTGTCCCTGGCCCGCGACCATCAGGCCGAGCCCATCGCTGCCTGGCGCGTGCACCTGGGCACCGTGGATGAGGCCCGCTACCCGACCGTGCGCATCCGCCTGCACAAGGCGCCCCACCTGATCCCGGCCGTCCTCGCGCTCGGGATCGGCGACAAGATCCGCATCACCGACCTGCCGCCGTGGCTGCCGCCCGGTCCGGTCGACCTGATCGTGACCGGGTACAGCGAGACGTTCGGGATCCGTACCTGGGACATCGAGTTCACCTGCGATCCGGCCGGGCCCTGGACGGTCGGCGTGACCGACGACGTGCTCCTCGGCCGGGTCGACACCGACGGCAGCCACCTCGCCGCCGCCCTCGACGCCACGGCCACCAGCGTGCCCGTGCACACCGAGGGCCCGTCCTGGGTGACGGCCGGGGGCGAGTTTCCGTTCGACGTGCGGTTCGGTGGGGAGGTCGCCACGGTCACCGGTATCACCAACACCGCCGACAGCTTCACCCGCACCCTGGCCAACACCTGGGGTACCGCGTCTTCGGGGGAGGCGTGGGCGGAGGTCAGCGGCGCCGCGTCGGATCGTTCGGTGGACGGCACCCGCGGCATCATCACCCTCGGCGCCGTCCCCTCGACGCTGCGCTTCCAGACCCTCACCGGGCCGATCGGGGACTGTGAGGTCCGAGTGCGGATGGCGGTCTCGCAGTTGGCCACGGGCGCCTCGATGGTGCCCGCGGTCCTGCTGCGCCACGTCGATACCGCGAACTACTACCGGACGCGGATCCACTTCGCCACCGGCGGCGGCATGTTCGCCTCCATCACCCGCGACACCACGCAGATCGGCGACACCGCGCAACTCCCCTACAGCTACACCGCCGGCGCCCAGTTCGAGATGCGCGTGAAGCTGACCGGGCAGCTGATCCAGATGCGGGTGTGGCCCACCGGCACGGCCGAGCCCGCCGTGTGGCACCACGCGGAGACCATCGTCACCAACCCGATCGCCGCGGGTGCGGTGGGCCTGTCGGCATCGGCGTTCGCGGGCATGACCAACGTCAACCCCCAGCTGCTCTACGACGAGTTCGTCCTCGTCAACCCGCAGCGCTTCACCCTCGCCCGCAGCATCAACGGCATCGTCAAAGCCCACACCGCAAGTACCGATCTCCGGCTCGCGCAGCCCACGATCGTCGCACTCTGAGAAGGAGGCAGCATGGCGTACGCCCTGTGGCAGCCCGGCCAGCGCATCACCGCCGCACGGCTCAACGCCATGGCCGGACTCTGGCAGCCCTACACCCCGGTGTGGACGGCCGATTCGGGCACAACGACGCTCGGCGACGGAACACTCCTGGGCCGCTATCAGGTCGTGGGTCCCACGGTGAACATCGCGATGCGGTTCACGTGGGGTGCCACCTCGGCGCAGTCCGTCACTGACGCCAATTGGTCGTTCTCCCTGCCGGTTGCTCCGTACACCGCCGACGGCAACACCTGGCAGCCGCTGGAGGCCTGGATCTTCGACACCTCCGCCTCGGCGCGCTGGCAGGCCTCGGCCTACGTCAACGCCAGCACGCAGACCCTGACCGCGATCGTCGTCAACGGCGACGGCGGGTTCATGGACAGCCAGGAGATGCCCTCACAGACCGCCAGCAGCACGACCACCGTGCAGCCCGGCAACACCGCCTGGGCCGTCGGCGACCGCCTCAACATCTGGGGCTCCTACGAAGCCGCCTCCTAACTGCGGCCGGGGTCCCACGAACGAACGGCTCGATTCCGGCAGACGGCCCCTGATCGTTTTATCCGAATGTCGGACTGGTGAGGCCTGGTACCCGGAAGACCCGTTCCCTCACCAGGAGGCACCCCATGCGCATGCGCACGATCTTCGCCACAGCCGCCCTCGTCACGGCCACCGTCATCGGCGGAGCCGGCGCGGCCGCCGCCGATCCCTTCCCCGGCGCCCATGCCGTTGGCGCCACGCAGTACTCACCCGGCCGCGTCAGCGGCAACGTCCAGGTGCCCATCAACCCGGGTGCCAATGCGTGTGGGAACACAGTCAGCGCTATCGGACTCTTCGAACCTGGATCTGACCGCTTCTGCTTCAACAAGTGAAACGCCCCGCCAGGACACTCCTTCTGTCCTCATAACCAGACCGTTCCGCCTCACCGCCGAACGGCTCCCCGCCCCCGTCGCGTGCCGGATGCGACGGGGTTTCCTCATGTCTGGAGACCCCATGGCCCCACCACTGTCCGCAGGATCGTTCCTCGACGCCCTCCGCGACGAGGGCGTCACCGTCGTCGAGGTCGGCGCCTGGGAACACCGCAACCGCAACCACAAGGGCCCATGGGGACCCGTGCACGGCGTGATGATCCACCACACCGTCACCAAGGGGAGCGCGGCCACGGTGAAGGTCTGCCGCGACGGCCATGCCTCCCTGCCGGGCCCGCTGTGCCACGGCGTCATCACCAAGGACGGCCGCGTCCACCTCGTCGGATACGGCCGCGCCAACCACGCCGGCCTCGGCGACGACGACGTGCTCCGCGCGGTCATCGCCGAGAAGGCACCGCCCGCGGACAACGAGGCGAACACCGACGGCAACCGGCACTTCTACGGCTACGAGTGCGAGAACCTCGGCGATGGCCGCGACCCGTGGCCCAAGGCACAGGTCGAGGCGATCGTGCGGGCCTCGGCCGCGCTCTGCCGCCGCCACGGCTGGACCGCCGCCTCCGTGATCCGGCACCTCGACTGGCAGCCCGGCAAGGTCGACCCCCGCGGTCCCGGCCTCGACTGGGCCGACATCCACAAGCGCGTGACCGAGCGGCTCAAGCACCCCGCTTCGTGGTCACCGGGTGGGACGTCGACGTACACCGTCCGCAGGGGCGACACCCTCTGGTCCATCGCCGCGGCGAAGCTCGGCGACCGCAACCGCTGGGACGACATCGCCGACCTCAACCACCTGAAGGACGCCGACGAAATCGCGATCGGCCAGAAGCTCAAGCTCCCCAAGAAGTGAGGTAGACCCATGATGACTTCCGCCTTCTGGAGGGCGACGGCCGAGCGCGTCGTGCGGACCTTCGCGCAGTCGCTCGCCGCAGTGCTCACCGCCGGCGCAACGGACCTCCTGTCCGTGCCGTGGGAGAGCGCGCTCGGCACCGCTGGGCTCGCGGCAGTGCTCGCGCTTCTCACCGCCGTGGCGACGAGCGGCGGCGTGGAGGGGCCGGGACTGACTGAGACGGTGAGGGTGCGCAAGTGACGGCGCAGGACCCCGGCGTCTTCATCAGCTCGGCGCAGATGTACCAGGAGATGAGATCTCTGCACGATGCCGTAACGCGGGTGGATTCCAAGCTCGATGGGCTCGCCGGGCAGGCCGCGAACATTCAGGACCACGAGACTCGCATCCGCGCCCTTGAACGCGGGCGGTGGCCGCTGCCAACTATCGCCACCCTCGCCGGTGTGGCTGGCGCGGTGACGGGTGCAATCTCGCTACTTGCCCGATGAACAGCCCCCTCTCGCCTTCGGGCGGGAGGGGGCTTTCGTCATGTCCCCGTGCGGTCCAATGCGTCAAGGGCCTTCACGATCAGGGCCCGCGCGTCGGCCCCGTACACAGCCATGCTCCGCAACTGCTCGAACGCCTTCAGGTACAGGGCGATCTCGCTGGGTTGTGTGATCTGGACGCGCGCGGAAATCAGCTCCACAGAGACGAGCTTGTCGTTGTACACGTGGAACAACTCCTGCGGCCACAGGACCCGTTGCGCTGTCGCCTCCGGGATGACACCGAGCGACACCGCGGGTAGTGCGCCAACGGTCAGCAGGCGCCCGAGCTGCGCGGCCATCGCTTCGACGTCGCCGAGTTGGTAGCGGAGGACCGCCTCCTCGATGAGCAGGACGAAGCGGCGCCCGGATTCGTTAATGATCTTTGAGCGGTCGAGCCGAGCGGCCGCTGCCTGCTCGGCGTCGTCGACGATGTCGAGGAGGCGAGCGTTCGCGCTGAGCAGTGCTCGCGCATAGCCCTCCGTCTGGAGCAGGCCGGGGACAAGCGTGGGCGAATAGATGCGGAACAGTGTGGTCTGGCGGAAGAGCTTCACGTAGCTGCCCTGGAGGCGGCGCAGACCGTCGCGTACCTGACGTCGCCATTCAAGGTACTGGCTCTCGGCATCGCGGGACTGCGCGATGATGTCCGCTGTTTGCTCGTCGGCGCCGCATGCCCTGCACCAGAGTTGGATGTCCTGCGGTGAGGGCGGAGTCTTGGCGTTCTCAATGCGGGACGTTTTCGGGTGGGTCCACCCGCAGCGCTGGGCCAGCTCGGTCCCGGTCAGGCCTGCGTCATCGCGGAGTTCACGAAGACGCTTCGCGACGCGTTCACGCGCGGCCTGTGCCGAGGATGACGGGGATGTGCTCATGAACTGGCCGGGCGCCTCTCCTGCTAACTGATCTTGTATTCGTCGTGCGGGATTGCTCGCGCCCACACCGTCTCGAAGGCATCGGCGCACAGTTTGGTCACCGTGGGATCGGCGCTGATCTCGCCCCCACCAGATGCGCCGTCACCGGTGAAGTGGTTCCAGCGGACCAGCTTGCTGTCGATCAGCCAGAAGTCGTTGCCGGGGAGGGCGATGTCCGAGGCGCGCCGTCGGGCCAGCCAGCGAACTCGCTCACCCGCGCTCAGGTTGACCGGCGTACCGGCGTGTTCGTAGCGGATGTAGTCGCTGACCGGCTCGGACACGATGCGAGCACGACGCACGGTCACACCGCGGGCAACAGTCCGACGGATCAGTTCTACCCACGGCGACCAGTACGGCGAACCGGGGTCGACGTCTCGCCGGCCGGTTGCCTTCCAGCGGGCGAAGTCGTCAGCTTCACCACCGACTCCGTAGGCATCGCGCATCTCTAGGTGGACTGCCGTTCGCTGCGCACCGTCGAGGAGTTCAGCGAAGGTCGGCACGTTCTGCGGCATCGCAGGCCTCCCTCAGGATCGACACCATCCGGGCCGGGATACGGATTACGGCTTCATGGTCGGGGATCCCTTTCGCGTGTCCGGGGATCTCCGTGCTCGCGCATTCAGTTTCCAGATCGGGGCCGGCCTTCCATCCCTGCAAGACCAGTTCGTGCTTGTCCTCGTCTACCCACACGGTGGGGCTTTCGCCTGTTCCCGTGTTGGGATCGATTCCGACGAACCGTAATTTCATTGCTGCCTCCGACGCTCTTGGTGTGCACAGATGTACACCACCGTCACCCTCTCGGCGCACGTGGTCAAGACTGCCAAGTGGCCACCATCTAGCGGGAATACATCAGCGTGTACATCGGTGCACATTGATGGAAGTGGTGCACATCACCTCCCTAGCGTCGTGACCAGCGACAGCTCACCACTCTGCCCATGCACACGCCGCACGAGAGCTGGGCGGACCACTCCAGCGGAGGCATGCAGATGCCCATCACCAGAGACGCCGGACCTTCGGGGCAAAGCCAGGCCCAGCTAGCAGCTCATCCGGCGCCGCCTGTCGACAGGCTGTCCGTGGCGCAGACATGTGGCCGGGCCTGCGTGTGGTGCGCCGTTGTGCTCACCACAGAGACGGCCGTTGAGCTCGGCCAGCGCTCTGCCCGCAGGTTCGCCACCGACTTCGTCTGGTTCCCCCGAGCCTGCCCCTCCTGCGCTCATTCCCGCGCCTACGGGGCACTTCTCGACCACACCCAGACTTGTGAGCAGTGCGCCGACGAGGCCGCCCGCTGCACCGACGGCAGCGCGCTGCGGCAAGCAGTGAAGGAAGCCCGGCGATGAGCGAACGCGTCCCGATCCCCGGCATCTGCCACATCCGTAAGCAGGGAACTGACATCCGCTGCACCCTCCCGCCGCAGCACGACGGCGAGCACCGGAACTACTACCAGCGCATCGACTGGCCGCGCCGCCCCGACGAGACGCAAGCCAGCTGAGACCCCGTCCGTGGACTCGTCGGACAAGCCACGGCTCGGGAAGGGGGCGGCCGCTCTGATTTGTGCGCGGAGAGCGGCCGCCCACCCCTGCTCATCCAATCCATCGCGTGGAGAACCATGACCAACTCAGCGGGTCCGCCAGGGGGCAACCACCCCCGCGCAAGCCCCGAGGTATTGCCCGTACCGTGCGTTCCCTGCCTGCGCGTGCTGCTCATGGGACAGCCCGACGAGCCGCACGACTGCGAGCTGTCGACCGCGGTCACCATCGACGGCAACCGTCTCGCCGTTGGCCCACCCGAGGACTGGTGTCCGTGCTCCTGCCAGAACGTGGCGGCCGAGGAGAGCGAAGCACTGCAGGCAGCACGGGCCGAGGCTCGCGGAGTGCCGACGCCCGCACGCCCACGCGCCGAGCTGCCCCAAGAGGAATGACCCGAGGCTCCCCGCCGCCAGCTTGGAGAGGCCGCGCGGCGGGCGAGAGGGTGGCCACCCGCTCCACTGCCTCAGGGTGGCCACCCGCAGTCAGCAGCAGACGCGCCCCCAGCGCGTACGCCGATCAGGCCCCGACCGGAACCCCGATCCGGTCGGGGCCGTTCTGTGTGGAAGTCGTGGGCGTGGTGGCATATGCCGCCTGGGTGGAGGTACGGTCACGGGAATAGAACAAGCATTCGCTATGTCGGGTTAAGCCCCCGATGGCGTCGCTCTGTTACACATGAAGATCAGCCTTTACACAAGAACGTGTCGGGTCGTCCCACTGTGGTGCCCCCCTCTGTGGCGGCCCGGCACTCGACTGCCCCCGGCTCCATGCCCTTGGAGCCGGGGGTGGTCTCGTTTTGTCGGGGCGACCTGCGGAAACGCGAAGATCGTTTGGGAGGTATTTAGGAGACGAGGGGGCGTAGTGGCCCTGTTCCCGGAAGTAGTGAGGGTGTACTGAGAGTGCGGAGTTCAGTGAATCGTGCGCCCAAAGTCGCACGTCATCAAGGGGATTGACCCTCACGACCAGGGTGGTTGCAGGGCCAAGGTCATACCGTTGAACTTCATCATCGCGGAGGTCATCCGCCACCACGAGACCATCGCCAAGTCCTCGTGACGGCGGGGCGGCCCGGCACCGATCTTCGGGCGGCCCGCACCGTTGTCGGCGGCATCGGGCAGCATGGACCCATGTCCGTACTGACGCGCGACGAAGCGCAGACCCGAGCCCAGCTCATCGACGTCCACCGGTACACGGTCGAGCTCGATCTGACCGTGGGGGACGAGACCTTCGACTCCCGCACGGTCATCCGCTTCAGCGCGCTCGCGCACGACGGGGCCACCGTGGACACCTTCGTCGAGCTCAAGCCCGCCGAGCTGCGCTCCGTCACCCTCGACGGGCGGCCCCTCGACCCGGCGGGCCTGGACGAGAACCGTCTGGCGCTCACCGGGCTCACCGGGGGCGAGCACGAACTGCGCGTCGACGCGGCCATGCGCTACTCCCGCACCGGCGAGGGCATGCACCGCTTCACCGACCCCACGGACGGCGAGACGTACACGTACACGCAGCTGTTCATGGAGGACGTGCAGCGCGTCTTCGCCGCCTTCGACCAGCCCGACCTGAAGTCCGTGTTCGAGCTGACCGTCACCGCCCCCGAGGGCTGGACGGTCCTCGCCAACGGCGTCACCGAGCATGTGGGCGGCGGCACCTGGCGGGCCGCGGCCACCCCGCTGATCTCCACGTACCTCGTCGCCGTCGCCGCAGGACCCTGGCACTCGGTGCGCACCGAGCACCGCGGGCTGCCCTTCGGCATCCACTGCCGCCGCTCGCTCGCGCCCTTCATGGACGCCGACGCCGACGAGCTCTTCGACATCACGCGCGCGTGCTACGACCGCTACCACGAGAAGTTCGAGGAGCCCTACCCCTTCGACTCCTACGACCAGGCGTTCGTCCCCGAGTTCAACGCGGGCGCGATGGAGAACCCCGGACTCGTCACCTTCCGCGACGAGTTCATCTACCGCTCCGCCGTCACCGACACCGAGCGGCAGACCCGCGCCATGGTCATCGCCCACGAGATGGCCCACATGTGGTTCGGCGACCTCGTCACCCTGCGCTGGTGGGACGACATCTGGCTCAACGAGTCCTTCGCCGAGTACATGGGCTTCCAGACCACCGCCGAGGCCACCCGCTTCAGCGACACCTGGACCGACTTCGGGGTCACCCGCAAGGCCTGGGGGTACGACGCCGACCAGCGCCCCTCCACGCACCCCGTCGCGCCCGACCCGGACGCCGTGCCCGACACCGCGTCCGCGATGCTCAACTTCGACGGCATCTCGTACGCCAAGGGCGCATCCGCCCTGCGCCAGCTCGTCGCCTGGCTCGGCGAGAAGGACTTCCTGGCCGGCATCAACACCCACATCGCACGGCACAAGTTCGGCAACGCGACGCTCAAGGACTTCATCGAATCCCTGGCCCACAACACCGACCGCGACGTGCACGGCTGGGCCGACGCCTGGCTGCGCACCACCGGCGTCGACACGCTCACCTCGACGGTCGGGCACGACGCCCGCGAGTGGACCCTCACCGTCGACCGCGACGGCAGCCGCCCGCACCGCATCGCCGTCGGGGTGTACGACCGCGACCTCACCGACGGACGCGGCCTCGTGCTGCGCGAGCGGTACGAGACGGACGTCCCGCACTCCGGGTCCGAGCAGCCGCGCGACGGCGGGCGCCCCGTCCTGATCGTCCCCAACGACCAGGACCTCAGCTACGCCAAGATCCGCCTCGACGAGGTCTCCCAGGAGACGGCGCTGCGCGGCCTGTCCGGCGTTCCCGACGCCCTCACCCGCGCCGTCCTGTGGAACAGCCTGCGCGACCTGGTCCGCGACGGTGAACTCGCGGGCGCCGCCTATGTGCGGGCCGCCCGCGAGCATCTGCCCGAGGAGACCGACCTCGCCGTCGTCCAGGGCGTCCTCACCTTCGCCACCGCCCAGATCGCGGGCCGCTACCTCCCGGCGGAGGAGCGGTCCATCGCGCTCACCACCCTCACCGAGCTGTGCCGCGACCTGATCCGGCGCACCGAGGACGGCTCGCACGCGGGCCTGCGGCTCACCGCCGTACGCGGCTTCATCGACGTGGCGACGCGGCCCGACCCGCTCCAGGAGTGGCTCGCCGAAGGCACCGTGCCCGGCGGCCCCGAACTCGACCCCGAGCTGCGCTGGCGCGCCCTGACCCGCCTCGCCGTCCTCGGCGCCGTCGACGAGTCCGCGATCGCCGCCGAGCTGGAGCGCGACCCCAGCGCCGCCGGACAGGAAGGCGCGGCACGGGCCCGCGCGGCGCTGCCGGAGCCGGAGGCCAAGCGGCGGGCGTGGGAGGCGATGTTCGCCACCGACGACCTCTCCAACTACCTCCTGACCGCGACCGCCCAGGGCTTCTGGCACCCCGAACAGGCCGATCTCGTACGGGAGTACGTCCCGCGCTACTTCGAGGACGCGGTCGCCGTCGCCGCCCGCCGCGGCCCCGCCATCGCCGACGTCGCGGGACGCTGGGCCTTCCCCGCCTCCGCGGTGGACCCCGAGACCCTCCGCCTGGGCGAGGCATGCCTGCGCGACGCCGCCCCGATCCCGGCGCTGCGCCGCAAGCTGGCCGACCAACTCGACGATCTGGCACGGGCGTTGAAGGTCCGGGAAGTCACGACGCCCTGAACGGGCCGCGGGGACTAGGTCCGCGGACCTACACGGACTGGTCCCCGCCGCCGATCCGGCGCCCCGGTGCGTCCCCCTAGGGTCGAAATCCCAGCACAAGATCCCTAGGAGCCTCCGTGATCGTCGTCACCGGTGCCACCGGAAACGTGGGCCGCGCCCTCGTCACCCAGCTCACCACCGGCGGGACCCCGGTCCGCGCCCTCACCCGTGACCCGGCGCGGGCCGGGCTCCCGCCGTCCGCCGACGTGGCGCGCTTCGACCCCGCCGCCGAACCCGCCGTGCTCGCCCCGCTGTTCGAGGGCGCGTCCGCGCTGTTCCTGCACCTGTCGGCCGTCGGCGAGTACGCCGAAGCGGTGCTCGCGGCGGCCCGCAAGGGCGGCGTGGAGCATGTCGTCATGCTGTCGTCGGGCATCATCGAGGACGGCGCCGACACGTCCCACCCCATCTACGTCGCCCACGCGGACCTGGAGGATCAGGTCCGCGCGAGCGGCCTCGCCGGGACCTTCCTGCGGCCCAACGCCTTCGCCACCAACAGCTTCCAGTGGGCGCCGCAGATCCGCTCCGGCGACACCGTCCGCGGCCCCTTCGCCGGAGCCGTGACCGCGCCGATCCACGAGGCCGACATCGCCGCCGTCGCCGCGCGCGCCTTCGCCGACAACAGCCACCGGGGCGCCGTCCACCGCCTCACGGGACCCGCGGCGGTGACGACCGAGGAACAGATCGACAGCATCGGCCGTGCCGTCGGCCGCGACCTGCGCTTCGTCGAGGTGCCGCCGGAGGAGGCGGGCCAGGACCTGTTCCCGCACGTCCCACCGGAGATGCTCCCGGCCCTCCTGGCATCCTTCGCCGCATCCGTCGGAGCCGAGGCGGAGGTGACCACGACGGTCGAGACGGTGACGGGTAAGGCGGCGCGAACGTTCGAAGAGTGGGCACAGGACCACAAGAACGACTTCAGCTAGGCCGCCGGGGGCGCCCTCCCGCAGGGGGCGCCCCAAAGGGGCGCGGGGAACTGCGCGACCAGCCACAACGGACCCGCAGACGAAACCGCACCCCCCCGGCCCCCCGCGGAGCACCTAGCATCCCGTCCAGTCCCAACACCCTTTCTCCGCACGGCAGTACCACTTTCGGGTTCCTATCGTCCGCTCCCCGGGCGTGCCGCGCCCACGGCGTACAGGCTGGTTGCCCCGCCCGCGCGCACCCGAAGGACGTCCCCATGAGCACTCCGCCGCCCCTAGCCGGAGGCGTCCAGGGTCCCGCCGCGCTGCGGCCGCTGCTCGCCGTCACCCTGGACGCCCTGCGCGACGGGGCGCTCGCACGCGGCGGCCCGCTGCCGGCCGGCGGACCCACCGCCGTCGCCCTGCGGGTGCGCGAGGCCACCGGTGACGTGCTGCCCGCGCGCGGCGAAGGCGCCGAAGCGGCCCTGCGCGCACTGGTGCAGGCCGTCGCCGAAGGGGCCGCCGACCCCGCCGACGCACTGTGCGCCGCCCATCTGCACTGCCCGCCCCTCGCGCTCGCCGTCGCCGCCGACCTCGCCGCGTCCGCGCTCAACCCGTCCATGGACTCCTGGGACCAGGCCCCCGCGGCCTCCGCGATCGAGGTCCAGGTCACCCGCGCCCTCGCGGCAGAGGTGTACGGCACGGATCCCACGGGCGACGCCCTGGTCACCACCGGCGGCACCGAGTCCAACCAGCTCGCGCTGCTCCTCGCCCGCGAACACACCATCGCCCACGGCCCGGTGCACCTCCTCGTCGGCGAGAACGCCCACCACTCGCTGCCCCGCGCCGCCTGGCTCCTCGGCATGCCCGAACCCGCCGTCGTCCCGGCGCCCTCGGGCACCCTCGACCCCGTCGCGCTCGACGAGGCGCTCAGCCAGCTCACCGGCCCGCCGGGATCGGTCCTCGTCGCCGCAACCGCGGGCACCACCGACGCCGGGCTCATCGACCCCATCGACCAGATCGCCGACCTCTGCGCCGCCCACGGCGCCCGGCTGCACATCGACGCCGCGTACGGCGGCGGGCTCCTCTTCAGCGACGTACGAAGAGAACTCCTGCGCGGCATCGACCGGGCCGACAGCGTCACCCTCGACATGCACAAGCTCGGCTGGCAGCCCGTCGCCGCCGGGCTGCTCCTGGTCCGCGACCCGCGCGACCTCGGCATCCTCGGCCACGACGCCGACTACCTGAACGCCGACGACGACACCGAAGCCGGCCTCCCCGACCTCCTCGGCCGCTCCCTGCGCACCACCCGCAGGCCCGACGTGCTCAAGATCGCCGTCACCCTGAAGGCCCTCGGGCGGGACGGCATCGGCGCTCTCGTCGACCAAGTGTGCGTGCGGGCCGATGAGTTCGCCGACCTTGTCGCCGCGCACCCCGGCTTCGAGCTGTACGACCGGCCCGCCATCAGCACCGTCCTGTTCCGGCCCGCCGGCGCCGACGACAAGCAGATCGCGCACGCCCGGCGGCATCTGCTCGGCGAAGGCAGCGCCGTGCTCGGCCGGGCCTGGCTCGAAGGGCGCCGCTGGCTCAAGGCCACCCTGCTCAATCCGTACACCCGGCCCGGCGAACTCGCCGAGATCCTGAAGCTCGTGGAAGGAACCACCCCGCGATGACCGGCCAGAACGCGCAGCCCACCCCACCGCTCACCACACCCGGCGAACCCCGGGACCTGGTCGGCATCGGCATCGGCCCCTTCAACCTCTCGCTCGCCGCCCTCGCCCAGCCGCTGGCGGGTTTCGACGCAGCCTTCTACGAACAGCGGCCCGGCTTCCACTGGCACCCGGGGCTCCTCATCGACGGCGCGAGCCTCCAAGTCCCCTTCCTGGCCGACCTGGTGACCCTCGCCGACCCGGCGAACCCCTGGTCCTTCCTCAGCTACCTCAAGACCCGTGAGCGGCTCTTCCCGTTCTACTTCGCCGAGCGGTTCCACATCCAGCGCGCCGAGTACGACGCCTACTGCCGCTGGGCCAGCGAGAACCTGCCGGGGCTGCACTTCGGCCACCAGGTCGACGCGGTGCGCTGGAACACCGAACGGGCCGTCTTCGAGGTCGACTTCACCCAGCTGGACGCGGAGGGAGAGGCCGAGGCGCTCGGCCGGACGTACACGAGGAACGTCGCCGTCGGCGTCGGCACCGCGCCGTACGTCCCCGAGCCGCTCAAGCCCCTCGCGGACGCCCCCGCCGTGCCGGTGATCCACTCCTCGGACTATCTCCTGCAC
>NZ_JBHYIG010000044.1:15410-41768 GCF_042740015.1 Streptomyces sp. NPDC059037 | reverse complement strand
GGGCAGGGACATTGCTCCGCTGGGGGGACAGGGCTTGGGCCGACGTGGTGCGCATACACCCGCGCCGCCCGCACCCGGGCCGCCGCCCGGAGAACCACAGGAGGGGACGAGCCGGACCACGCGCACCGTCGTGACCACCCACAGAAGTGCGAGCACTGCGGCAGCCGACGCTGTGGGCAGCAGCACACCCGTCAGTGCGCCCCCGAGCAGCAGCCCGGCCATCGCCGCGGACACGGACAGTGACCGGCGCAGACAGCCGCGATACGTCATCACCGTGCGGCCCAACTTCACGATGCTGACCGGCCCTTGCCAGGCGGAGCAGGGTCTGCGCCCACATGGTGTGCACGCAGCGCACGCTCCTCGCGGTCGGGAGGAGCAGGCGCGGTCGTTCCTGCCGACGCGACGCCTTCGCTTGACGACCATGGCGCGCCCCCGTCCGGTGATGCCGAGGTGCTTTCTGACCTCAGGGTGAACCTCAACCACCCAGCGGGGCAAGCACTCGTCTCACCGTCAGGCTGCGGCTGATCAGGACGACGCAGCCCTGCCAGGCCCCCCGGAAACCTCCCGCAGTCTCGCGCGAGCTCTTTCAAGGTCCTCTGGCGTGTCCACCGCGCATTCCGTGTCGCTCACGCGGAGCATCCGCACGCCGTATCCGTGCTCGACGAGCCGAAGCATCTCGATGCCCTCGGCCTGCTCCAGAGGGCCTTGATGGAGGCGCCGGAACAGACGGAGTCCATCGCCCGTGAAGCCGTAGAGGCCCAGCTGGCGCAGGTAGGTTGGCCGACAGCCTTTCGGATACGGAATTGGCTGCCGGGAGAACATCAGCGCCTCCCCGCTGCTTCCTACGACGGCCTTGACGACATTGTGATCAAGCACGGACCAGACTTCGTCCAGCTCTGCATACGCATTGGCGGCCACCATCCCGGGCTCCAGGTGCACCAATGCGTCGGACACGGCGTCAATCGCGGCTGGGCTGATGAACGGTTCGTCGCCCTGGACGTTGATGTACGCATCGGCCTTGATCCGCTGCGCGCACTCTGCGACCCGGTCGGTTCCCGTGGGTTGTTCGGCGGTCATCAGACAGGGAATGCCGAGTTCGCGGCAGGCGACCTCGATGCGCTCGTCGTCCGTGGCGACCAGGGCTTCATCAAGGCGCTTCGCTTCTGTGCAGCGTTGATAGACGTGCCACATGAGGGGCTTGTCGTCCAAGGCGGCGAGTGGTTTGCCGGGGAATCGTGATGCTCCCCAGCGGCAGGGGATAACTGCTATGTGGCGACGTGATGTTGAGCGCGGATTGATCGTGGTGGCGGCCACGGAATTCTCCCGTCAATGGGCGATCAGGGGTGTGTGGTGCGCGGGAGGAGGGCCAGTTTGGCCCGGACGGTTGGTGAGGCGACTGTGTTGAAGGTCCGCCACTCGTAGCCGCTGACCTCTTCGGCCTGCAGGGCCACGGGGTGCTCGGTGATGAGGTGGAAAGGGAATCGGAAGTCGATGTGCTGGTGGGCGGGTTCGCCCATTGCCGGGTTGGCCTCGATGTCGTGCACATCGATGTCCAGGGGAACGGCTTCGAAGCCGGGGATGGGGGAGACGGCCTCGGGAGGGAGGCCGGTTTCCTCGGCGAGTTCGCGCAGCGCGGCGCTGGCGAGGTCGGGATCGCTCTGCTCGTTGTGCCCGCCGGGCGCGAGTGCCTTCCCGGTCTGGTTGTGCTGGATGTGAAGCACCTTGTTGTTCTCGTTGACGACGATGGCGCTGCAGGTCACGTGGGCGGGGAAGGTATTACGGTGCGTCGGGTCGCCCGCCCCGGCGAGGGTGGCGAAGAGTGGGGCGAGTCCGTCTCGTTCGCGGGGGTGGCGGTCGAGGTACGCCTCGGCGGTCCTGCGGACGTGGTCGGGGGACGGGGGCATGGGATCACCTGTCGAACTGGTCGAGCCAAATCTCGGCGATGGTCTGGCGGTCGGTCTGGGACATTGCATGGAGCCCAGGGGCGTGGCCGCTCCGGCTCAGCGCGGTGGTTGCGGCGAGGATCTCGGCCTGGACGAGGTGGATGTACGAGCCGACGGCCGCGCCGTGGACGAAGTTGACCGCGCCGCCGTCGGCGAGCACGTAGAAGTAGTGGCCGGTGACTTCGTATCGGGCCAACTCCTCGGCTACCGCCGTACGTTGATATAGGTCGTCCAGGTAGCCGAGTTCGAGTTCGTCCTCCGACGAGGTCACGGATGCCACGTAAGCGCCGTTGTGCAGCGCTGAGAAATGATGTTGGCGTAGCGCCAGATTGCCGGTGGCGCACAGCACCAGCTCGGCGCCGCGGAGAGCTTCCGTGCAGGATCCGGCTGTTGAGAATCCCTGGGCGTGGGCTTGTACGCGCTTGACCGGATCGCTGTCGTACACGGTGACGCGCAGGTCGTGGGCACGAAGGGTCTGGGCAATGGCGCGACCGACCTTGCCGAATCCGATGACGCAGGCAGCGCGGCTGGTGAGGATGTCACCGCGGGTGCGTACCAGGGCGTCCGTGGAGAAGACGATGGATCGGCCGACGAGGTGGTCCTCGCACTCCTTGAGCGGCGAGCGGGCCACGGAGATCACGGGACAAGGCAGGTCGCCGAGCGCGGCGTACCGCTGGTGGCCGTTCTCGGTGTCCTCGACGACTCCGAGGACTCGGCCCGAGAACTTGTCGACCAGTGTGCGGAGGCTCGGCGCGAAGTAGCCACCTATGTCGAGAAGGACCACGTCCGTTCCGGCAGCGGTGTCTTCCAGGTACTCCAGGGCCCGGGTCTCGTCGGCGAACAGCTCTCGACTGAGGTCGTGGACGGCATGGCTGCGCCGGACCTCGTCGAGCGTCCGCTGGTCGATGGAGCGGGGCTTGGGGAGGACGGCTCCGACGGCGGCGATCCGGGACATGGCCTGGAGAAACGCCGGGCGTTCCTGGAGTAGGTGGGTGATGATCAGGGCCGTGACCTGCCCGCCGATGGGGAACTTCGCGGTGATCCGGCGGAAGAAGGCGTCCAACCGTGCTTTCTCGGGGCTCTCCACGGCAACTCCTGGTAGTCACGGGGGCGATCAGGCTGCTGCGCTGTACCCGACGGGTTGGGCCAGGGCCTGCATGTGAGCGCGTAGCCCGTTGTGCAGGTCGACTTGGGGCTGCCAGCCGAGAACCTCGTGGGCACGAGCGGGGTTGGCTCGGGTCGTCAGGACGTCTCCGCTGCGCGCGGGCTCCTGGTGAATCTGGAGGTCGCGGCCGACGAGGCTCTTGGCGATGTTGATGACGTCGAGCAGGGAGGCGCTGGAGCCACCGCCGATGTTGAAGGCGCCCGTGGCGTTCGGAGCAGTGGCTGCGGCGATGGTGGCGGCTACGGCGTCGTCGACGTAGGTGAAATCCCGGCGCTGGTGCCCGTCGCCGAACATGCGGAGCGGTTGGCCGGCGAGGGCCGCGTGGAGGGCACGGTGGGTGAACATGTCAGTGCGCTGCCGGGGCCCGTAGACCGTGAAGTACCGCAGGGCGACCACGTTCGTAGGGCAGTCGGCGCGGGCGGCGTGCGCGAGGCACAGGTGTTCCTCGGCGAGCTTGGTGACGGCGTAGGGCGATGCGGGGCGCAGGTGATCGGTCTCAACGCTGGCGCCACCGCTGGTCGGGCCATAGACGCTGGAGGAGGAGGCGACCACCAGTCGGGGGACGCTCATGCGAGAGGCGGCCTCCATCACACGCTGCGCGGCGAGGATGTTCGAAGCGACGTACTCGGTGAAGCGCGGTCCCCAGGAGGGCCGAATTCCGGGCACGCCGGCCAGATGGAAGATGACGTCCGCCTCGACGAGGAGCGGGTCGACCGCGCAGTTGAGCAGGTCTGCGGTGATGTGCATGTATCCCGGAACCCCCTGCAGGCCAGCGAGGTTGGCCGCCGCGATCTGGTCGGTGGCGGGATCCCGGCGGTCGACACCGATGACGATGGTGCCGGACTGAAGCAGAGCGTGGGCGAGGTGGGAGCCGATGAATCCGGCGGCTCCGGTAACCACCGCTCGGCGGAGAACCGAGCAGTGAGGGGTGGGTGCGTGTGCTGACACGGGGCTGTCTCCAGGGGCGTGGTTGGTTCAGCTCAGACGGGAGAGGACGGTGCGGCCGTGGGCGCTGAGGACGGGGTCGTCTTGTTCGTGTCCGCGCACGAGCGCGGTGATGGCTTCGATGGCGCCGAACCGCTCCAGTAAGCGTTGGTCGGTGTCGGTCAGAGGAGTGCCGTATCCGATGAAGAAGGTGTCGCGCAGGTGGGGCGCCGCTTGCCAGCGGCGAAACTCGAGCCGGGTGAAGTCGCGTACGCGTGCGTCGCGACGCATGTGCTCGAAGTCGCAGACGCCGAACCGCTCTCCGAAGATCCAGTTTCTGGGTTGGTAGTCGAGGTGACAGACCGCGCTATCCGTGAGGGTGCCGGAGAGGGCGTCGGCGGCTTCCCGCAGGCTGCCGCGTTCCGCCACAGAGAGAAGGCCGATCCGGTCCGCCCGGCCCATCCAGCCGAGGAGTCGCTGCGCGAGGTCGGCTCCGATCGCCCCGGTGCGGGCGACGGCTGTCGCGCGGTGAAGTCTGCCCAGTACGACGCCGGCGTCGTGATGCGCTTGCTCCTCCTCGGACGACGCAGGCGAGAAGGTCTCGACGTTCGATCCGCTCATGGCGGTGACCAGCAAGGTGCGCGTGGAGTCGTGTCGGCCGATCAGTTCCGGTGCATGCCCTTCGAGGTGACGTCCCCACGTCAGGTAGGCGAGGGTCTCCCGGACGTACCTCTCGCGGTTCTTGTGCTGCTTGGCGAAGTACATGCGTCCGTGGGCGTCGGCGAGACGCAGCAGACGGGGCGGGAGTGTGGGGTCGGCGACGACGCTCACCGCTCCGACCGTCTGCCGGGCAAGCTCGACACGCGGGTCCGAGAGGTCCGTGATCATGACGTGGCCTTCGCTGATAAGGCCGCCAGGTGTGCGGTGTCGTTGTGCCGGTCGAGCACCCAGCGCCTCTGCCCGAGCCGGTTGAGGTGGTGCTGCCAGCGCGTGATTGATCCGTGGGAGATGGTGAAGCCTGCCGGCGCCCCTAGAGGGATCTGGAGAAGCAGAGTGTGCGCGACGATCACGGTCTCGCCGTGCGCGGCGAAGAGCACGCGATCCCCCTCATGGCGTGCGATGAGTTCTTGGAGGAGGCTGCCTGCGCGCTGCAGGTAGCCGTTCCAGGTGTCAGACCCCTCTGCCCAAGGCGTATCTGGATGGGCGTGTGGACCGCCGTCGGCCGCGTCCTTGACCTCGGTCCAGGGCTTGCCGTCAGCTGCACCGTGCACCGGGCCGTCGAGTCCGGCCTCGGTGCGGAGCGGAATCTTCAGCGACTGGCTGAGGATCTCCGCGGTCTGCCGCAACCGAATCCGAGGGCCGGCGT
Organism: Streptomyces sp. NPDC059037; assembly: GCF_042740015.1. NCBI lineage: Bacteria > Bacillati > Actinomycetota > Actinomycetes > Kitasatosporales > Streptomycetaceae > Streptomyces > Streptomyces sp. NPDC059037. The sequence continues at coordinate 36,370 of NZ_JBHYIG010000044.1, read as the reverse complement.
AGAGCGCGGTGAAACGGTGCTGCTGGTGCTCGGCAGCCAGCCGTGCCGCAGTCCGCTCGACCTGGTCGTATCCGAGGTTCGTGAGCCCGGTGAAGGTTCGAGGGCCGCCGACTACGCCGTCGACGTTGCACTGGGCCTCGCCGTGGCGGACGAAGATGAGTTCGGTGGTGATCATGCCGGACCTTGGAGTCGGGGGCGCTGGAACGGCCAGCCATAGCGGTAGCCGTTGCGCCCGGCGTACGGGGCAGTGAGTACGGAGTGCAGGGCGAGGAAGTCATCGAGGCGCTCGCGGTCAGTGGTGCCGAGCCGCGCGTCGTGGCGTGAGGCAGCCTCGTTGTAGGTGCCCAGGGCCTCGTCTGCGGCGCTTGCGGGGAGCGGGCCGTATGTCATGATCAGCGTCGCGATCAGCTTGGCCAGGTCGTACGCGAACGGAGCGAGCGTGAGGTCGTCGGTGTCGACAACGAAGGCCGTGCCGTCCTCGGTGATCACGAAGTTCCGGGGATTGCAGTCCTTGTAAAAGGCGGTCGGTCCCTCGGCGGTCTTCTCCAGGAGCGCCAGCATCGCCTGGAGGGCGATCTTGTCCGGCAGGTAGCCCTGCTCCAGCCGCTTTCGCAGGGCCACCTCGCGCGGGCCGATGTAGTCGACGAAGAGCGTCCCGTCCCGGAAGGTGTGCGGCATGTTCACGGCAGCAGGTCGCAGGTCACTGGCCCACGCGGCGCCGTGGGCGTCGCCCAGCAACCGAGCCAGTCGTGACAGGTCACCCTGCTGAGCGGGACGCCCCTGGATCCGCTCGAAGGTGAGACTCGTCGGACCCACCACCGTCAGTGCCGGTTGCCGCAGAGGCTGGGCGTGGGCAGCGATCCAGGCGTAGTGCCGGGCAGCAGCGGCGATCTGACCGGGGGTGTCGTAGTGCTTCGTGAAGTGGGTGAGCATCACGACCGGGCTCCTCGCGTCCGTGCCACCACGTACGTGATGACGGAACTGGTGGTGATCGGGCGGTCCGGGATGAATTCGTGGAGCGTGGCTGCCAGCGCGCCCGGGTTGCCGTACAGGCCAGGGGCGAGGTCGTACTTCGGGTTGGTGGCGAGGTACTCGGCCGCGTGGTCGTGCCCGTCGAAGGTGAAGCGATGCTCCTCGTGCTCAACCGTGAGCACGTCAAGGTTCTGCTTCGCCAGGTCGGCGAGATTCCCGCTGTGAGCGGCGGCGTACAGGCTCTCGTGATGTTCCGCCCGCGGGTCGAGGCCGGCGGCGGCCAAGAGGGTGTCCATTTCCCGGTAGCTGTCCAGCGCCTTGGTGACCAGAACGCTCAAGCCGTCGGGGCGGAGGGCACGGGCGATCTCCACGATGGCGTCTTCGGGCCGGGGCGAGTGGTAGAGACAGAAGGCCGCGACGGCCAGGTCGCAGGATGAACCCGGCATCGGCATCCGGTGGAAGTCGCCCTGCAAGAAGCCCACCTGTACGCCACGGATTCGGCCCACGCGCTTCCGGGCTTCCGCGATCAGGGCAGGAGCGGCATCAAGGCCGACGAGCCGGGCAGGACGGAGCTGCTCGGCGAGGACTCGGCTACTCGTGCCTCGCCCACAGCCGATATCGACAACGAGTTCGAGGCGCCTCGCTGGCTCGCCGCGGTGGGCTCGGACCAACCGGACGAGTGTGTCCGGCACCGGCGCACCGGAGATCTTCGCGCGCATCAACGCGTTGGATCGCCCGGCCAGCCGAGAGGCGCGCCCGTATAGGTCCTCTTGGCGCGCAGGGTCGAGGAAGGGATTGACGCTCATGCCGCGCACCCCTCTCGGGCGCGCTGGCTGGTCAGTGCTGCTCGGCGGCCACCTTCTGCAACCAGCGCCGGGTCTGTCGGCGCCCGGTCAGCAGCACCACATCGGCGTGCCCCGCCGCGAACTGCTCGATCTTGGCCATGACGCGCGGGCGCATCTTGCGGCGGTATGTCGCGACGTACTTGATCACGCCCCAGTGGATGCGGTTGTGCACGCCGTTGCCCTTGTGCCCGGCTCCATGGCGGATCTGGCGGGAGAAGACCCCGTACAGGGCGGCCAGCGTCGAGACGTCCATGAGGACGACGGTGTCGCAGGCTTCGAGTCGGATCTGCACCGTTGAGTTGTAGTTGCCGTCGATCACCCACTTCGGCTGAGCGACCAGCTCGCGCTGTACCTCGGCAAACTTCTCCATCGGTAGTTCGTTCCACTCGTCGTCGTAGAACGCGGCGTCCAGATGCGTTACCGGGGCGTCTAGGATCTCCCCCAGCTCGCGGGCCAGGTACGACTTGCCGCTGCCTCCGCAGCCGACGATGGCGACCTTCTTCATGGTGCTCCACCCTAGGGGTGCTCAGGTGTCCGGACGGCACGGCCGTCGGAACACGTACGAATGATCCGGGCACGGTGCCCCGGCAGGTCAACTGCATCAGGCCGCTCCTTGCTGGCCTGCGCTCGCTCCCACGACGGTGTCGAGGACGGCCTCCAGGGTGTCGACCTGCCGGCTGAGGCGGAACAGGCCCAGACGGTCAAGGCAAGCCGCGATCAGGTCCACGTGTCGCTGAGTGCCCGCGATGTCGCGAAGGCGGTTGAGCTGGTGGATCACATGGCTTCCGGATCTCACCACCAGGGCTTCGGGCACGAACCGCTCGACCTGGCGGATGTCGGCTGGGGCCAGCGGCAGGCATCCGGCGAGCACGGCCTCGAAGATCCTCTGGGTCATCTGGCCGGCCTCGGCGTATCGCTTCGGCAGGAGAAGGACCGTGGCCAGTGCTCCGCTGTAGAGGTGGTGGGCCTGCTCGAAGGGGATCCGGCCGAGAAAGGAGACGTGTGGCCAGCGGCTGGTGTCCGTCCACTTGCCGCCGACCTGGTGCTCGAAGCAGGAGGCGGCCGGAGCGAAGAAGCGGTCGAAGTGTTCGTCACGGTCCTGTCGGTTACCGACGTACTGGTTGCCGACGTAGCCGAGCGTGATCTCGCGCGGCTGCCGGGCGAGCACGTCTGGATCTGCCTGGTCCAGAAGCCGGTCCGCGACCGGGAAGAGCAACTGGTACGCGCCCGGCGTGGGTTGGAGGGCCGCCTCACAGACGGCCACCCGCGGAGCGCGACGCCAGAGGCTGTCCGGCCGTAGCTGCCGGTCCTTGTCCCAGATCACCATGGGCGTGCCGCGTGCAACGGAGTACCGCTTGATGAGTTCGGCCTGACGATGGAGGTCGCACGTATGGTCCGTGGCACCGCATTCAGTGGTGTTGCGACCGTCGATCGGCCAGCGCCATTCGAGGAACAGAACGTCGATGTCCGGCATTCCGCTGTCGAAGGCGTAGGCGCCGCCCAGGTCATCGCCCGCTTCGAGAAGGTCGCGGTTGGCCTGCAGGAAGACGATCTCGTGGCCTCGGTCGAGCAGAGCGTCGATCAGCGGTCGGCGATGGCTGCGGCCTCCGTCGGGGGTGTCCGTGATGCCGTTGCCGAGGAAGCCCCAGAAGCTGTAACCGATCTTCATTTGGTGATCCACCGGCCCTCCAGCAGGAGTGCGTCGAGCCCTGAGTTGGCGAGGCAGTCCAGGGCCATTTCCGGGGTTCCGCAGATGGGCTTGCCCTTGACGTTGAGCGAGGTGTTGATCAGAACGGGGACTCCGGTCCGGCGCGCGAAGGCCCGCAGGACCTCGTACATGAAGGGGTTCTGGCGCACGGTGACGGTCTGCAGGCGCGAAGTGCCGTTGGCGTGGACGACGGTGGGGATGTGCTTGCGGGCTTTGTCCGTCACCCTCGAGGCCATGGACATGTACGGCGCCTCCTGGCCGAGAGTGAAGAACTCCTTCGCCTGCTCCGCGAGGACCATGGGGGCGAAGGGCCGGAACGGCTCGCGGAACTTCACGGTGGTGTTGAGCCTGTCGACGACTCCTGCCTTCAGCGGAGAGGCCAGGATCGAGCGGTTGCCCAGCGCGCGAGGGCCGGCCTCAACGCGGCCCTGGAACAGGCCGACGATCATTCCGTGGGCCAGCTGGTCGGCGAGAAACTCCGCGACCTCGATTCCCAGGACCTTCTGCTGGAGCCCCGGCCACGGCGTGAGGTCGAGGGTCGGCTCCGGGTACGACGGGCCGAGATAGCAGGTGCGGGCCACGCCGGAGACTGGTCGCCTGCTGCCGCTGTCAGTGTGTACAGCGACAGCGGCCCCAATGGCGGTGCCGCTGTCGCCCGGCGCGGGCGGCACGAAGACGTCGTCGAAGATGCCGGCCTCGATGATCCTGCCGACGCTCACGCAGTTCGTCGACACACCGCCGCCGAGACACAGGCGGCGTGAGCCGGTCACCAACCGGGCCCGCCGCGCCAGATGCACCATGACCTGCTCGGTGCGCTCCTGCAAGGCCGCCGCCAGGTCACGATGGACGTCCTGGAGCGACTCGCTCGGATGGCGCTCGCCGCAGGTCTCTTCGATGAAGCGCCGCGAGGTCCTGGGATATCCGGAGGACAGGACGCGCGGCGGGAAGTAGGCCGGGTCCAGGCCGAAGCCGGTGGCGGTGGTCCGAACGGCGCGGGCGAACGGGTGGCGGAAGCGGGCCGGGTCGCCGAGTGGGGCGAGGGCCATCACGGTGCCCTCTTCGTCGCCGCGGCGCCAGCCCAGGTGCTCGGTGACCGCCCCGTACACGTAACCCAACGAGGCCGGGTCGTTGATCGCCTCCACGGTGCGAACGGTGGGGCGGCTCGCACGGCGGCCGTGGGCGATGGTTGTGGTCTGGCGCTCGCCCAGACTGTCGACGACCAGCACTGCGGCGTCGTCCCAGCCGGAGGCTGCGAAGGCCGCGAGCTGGTGAGCCCGGTGGTGAAGGACGGGCGAGATCCGGGCGCCGGGAAAGTGCCTGCCGAGGGACTGAATCCGTCGTTGGGTGCGCAGGGCGACCTTGGCGAAGCCCGCGGCCCTCGGCACAGCGCGACTGCGGGTCGTCGCGGAGAGCGTCAGGCGCAGGGCGGCGGGGGATTCGACGAGGTAGCGGGCCGGTTGGAAGTTGTACGCGACGGCGTCCACGTCGCCGGGCGCGAGCCCGGCCTCGCCCAGCAGCCACTCGACGGCCCGGTGCGGGTACTCCCGCGTGTGCTTCTCCTGCGAGAGACGTTCCTCTTCGACGAATCCGATCAGCTCCCCGTCGACGAGGAGCGCAGCGGCCGAGTCATGCGTGAAGGAGCAGAGCCCGAGGATGACGGACGGGACGTGATCCATGGCGGTGGTCACCTCGCCCCCGCCTCGACGGGGCGTGCCGATGCCTTCGCGCGGCGGTCCAGTTCGCCGTACCAGCCGACCAGGGCCTGGCCGAGCGGTCCGTCGATCGTGTCCGCCACCCGCCGCGCCTGCTCGTGCAGTCCGTCCTTCCACAGCCGGTAGCTGCGCATCGTCGCGGCCATGGCATCCCAACCCGGGTGGCCGGTCACGTCGCGGGCCTCGACCTGGTCGAGAAGGTCGCCGAAGCCCTCCCATTTCGTTGTGAGTTCGGGCATCACGGCGCTGGCGGTGACCTCGACGAGCCCGTCGGCCTCGTCGATGTGGCGGTCGTAGATGTGGAGAGAGCCGACGTGGTGGTGGTACTCACCCACCTCCGCGTCGAGCCAACCGGCGACCAGCTCGTGCAGGGTCGTGTAGAAGAACAGGTCGTACGGCATCCCGATCCACACGTCCTGGCCGCGCATGGTGGTCGACATGTGCAGGCGGCCAGCGCGCAGGTGGAAGCGGAAGCCGAGCGTGCACGGCACGTCCCTGTGGCCGGCTGCGTCCTGGGCAGGGTTGTACAGCTGGATCAGCGCTCGGCGCGAGTCGGGGTCCTCCTTGAGGATCTCGACGACGCGGTGCAACTGGTCCACTTTCCCTGCCCAGTTACGCATCCGCGGGCCGTACGCGCCGCGCAGGACTCCGTCATCGGCGTACTTCCGAAGCTGCGCGTTGTAGTCGAAGATCCAGGGAGCGTCGGAGCCAGACAGGTGCCAGACGGTCTCCGCTACCGCGAACGCGGGATTGAGGATCCGAGCGGGCGGTGCGTACAGCAGCCGGGCCCGTGGTTGCGTGAGCCGCATGTGGACATCGAGCACCTCCCGCGTCTCCATGCCGCGGGGGCTCACCTTCTTCCCGTTCTTGGCCAGGGTCACGGCACCGGCGAAGAGTTCGGCAACGCTGTCGGCGGTCAGATTCGTCATTGGGTAGAGGCTCCCTCGCCCTGCGGCAGTCCGGATTCGGAGCCGGGGGCATCGTGATGGTCGGGGGCACGACGCGGAGCGTCGGCTCGGTCGAGGATCAGGCGCGCGATCTCGGCGGCGCTGTCTCCGCGCCAGCGGCACACGGCGTCTGTTGTCACGTGCTCGGCTCGCGGGTGCGGCCCGCGCAACGCACTCAGGGCATCGGCGACTTCGTCGGCGGTGGTGCATCGGTGAGCGAGTCCGTGGTCGGCGAGGCCCAGCGTGCGCTCGCCAGGAGGGCCGACTTCGAGGACGGGAATGTTCAAGAGCGTGGCCTCGATGCCGCAGGTGGAGTGGGCGCTTACGACCACGTCGGCGCCGACGAGGCAGCCGCGTGCCCCCACTCGGGGGTCGGCCACGGCGGTCAGCGGTTCGCCGTCTCGCTGGAGCAGGCGATCGAAGACGTCCACGCTCTGCGCCGGATGCGGGGCGATGACCAGCCCCCATCTCCCGTCGGCTCGCAAGAGCCCGTCCAGAATGAGGTCGGCATGAGCGCGGAGCCGTTGAGGCCCGAAGGGCTGGCACGCCCAAACCGCAATTCGGTCAGGTCCTCGGTCTTTGCCCGCGCCCAGCAGCTTCTGGACATAGCGTCGTTGGACCTCGCGGCCGAGGCTGGCGAGGGCGTCGAAGCGCGGCTGGCCCAGCACATGGATCTCGGCCTCGGGGTGCCGAACCCAGGCTTTCGCCATTGCGACATCACGCTCGCCCATGACAACGATGTGGCGGCTGTGCAGGGCGGGCCACGCCACCGAATCGTCGGTCCACGCGCCGTGCTGCAGGTGAACCGTGTTGATCCCATGGCGCTCGGACACGTGAATAGCGAGTGCGCCCAGGGGGCTGGTGTCGTTGCTGACGACCACCGTGTGCGGACGGGCTGCCGCGAGCACGCCCTCCAGCCACGTCTCCACTCGCACCATGGAACGCCAGGACGGCTGAGTACACCCCCCTCCGACCTGCACAAGGCCAGCGGCGAGGTGGGCCAACCGTTCCAGCCGCACAGCATGATCGCGCACGTTTACCGCAGGGTTTCCGTCGTACGTCCCGTCCTGGAGCCACAGCTGGTCGGATGCGCCGTCGAGGTTGAAGAGCCGAGGCGACGCGCGATGAACGATGACGGATCTCGACAGTGGATTCGGGCACCGCTCAGCCGGATCGGTCGAAAGGTCGACCAGCACGCTCCGCCGCCCGTCCTGCGCCAGCTTCTCCAATACCGGGAGCAGCGTGCCCGCGTGGCGCGACGACCACGACAGGGCCACCACGTCGGCTCGGGGGAGCCTCAAGGTAGAAGGACCGAGCGACGGCTCGGGAGCCGACGTACAGGCCACCTGTTTCCGCAGTAGCGCGGAGCGCATGGGGTTGTACGGCGCTGGAGCCCCCAATGTGTAGGCGACGCCGGACCATGTGACGGTGTACGCCCTGTACTCGCGTGAGCTGCTGTCGCGAATCCCGATCAGTCCTTCGTAAGGGGCGAGGGACAGAAGGCCGGGCGATCGGGCGAAGGGTGTCCACATACTCAACGCCAGCAACTTGCGCACCAGTTGGGTCACCAGACGCCGGACGGGAACGTGCTGCACGTACAGCCACTCTGCGCCTCCGCGAGTCGTCGTGCTGCGGGAGCAATACGCTTCGAGCCCAGCCATCAGGTGTTCGACGTGCCGGTCCACCTCGTGCCGGTCGAGCGGCAGCGTCTCAAGTTCGACCGTGGTGACCTGGTCCGTCTGCATTCGGGCGAGGGCGGCTTCGCCGACCAGCGCCCATGAGGGCTCTCCGCCGGACTCAGCGCGGGCTATGCCAAGGGCGCTTCGACGTTGAGCCGTCACAGCACGCTCCCCTCGACGAGCGTGCTGGAGCGATGGCTCGCGTCGAGGAGCCGGAGGAGATCCTTCGGGGACTGAGCGATATCAGGCGTGGGTGTGCCAGGGCACCCGTATCCCCAGCCTGCGTGGATGTAGGAGACGCCGGCGCGGTGCGCGGCCTCTTGGTCCACCGCCATGTCGCCCACGTACGTACCGTGCGCCGGGTCAGCACCGAGATCGATAAGGGCGAGCAGGAGCGGGTCAGGTGCGGGCTTTCCCCGCCCCTGTCCACCGGGGACACGGACCGTGGCGAACGGGCACCCAAGCTGGGCAAGGAGCGGCGTCGCGCGGTCAAGCGGCTTCGACGTCACGATTCCGAGCCGCCAGTCGGCGGCCACAAAGGCGTGGAGGACCTCGGCGATGCCGTCGAACTGCCTCGCCAGCTGAGCGGCAGCCACCGATGCCTGCGAGTAGGTTGCGTGAATCCCGCCGACGGCGGTGAGTTCGAGCCGTTCCATGATGTCGTTGAAGGGGCGGCCCAGGTGCCGCTCGTACTCCGCGAAAGGCACGTCGATTCCGTGAGACTCCTGCACGGCGTGCCACGCCGACTCCATGACCGGACGCGTGTCCACGAGCACGCCGTCCAGGTCGAGGAGCAGCACATGGTGCGGGCCAACGTGGGCTTTCATCTTCTCCCTCGGGGTTTCAAGTGAGGTGCTGGGTGAGAGCCGAACGGGCGTGGCGAACACCTCCGGGGCTGGCGGAGCGGGGCAAGGGGCAAGGGCTATATCGGGAGGTTGGGATCCGAGCGCCGGACGAGCGCCACTACCCGCTTCCCGCTGCCGTCCGCCTTGAGGCAGGCCCTCCATGCGTCGGCTTCGGCTGTCACGATCTGCAGCCCGCGGCCATCGTTCGAGTCGACGGGGGCGACCCGTGGCGTGGGCGGCCGTGGGGAGTTGTCCTCCACCTCGATCCCCACCACATCGGCCAGAGCGGTGAGGGTCAGCGTGATGTGCTCGTCGAGGTCGCCGACGGCTTCGTTCCCGGCATCGCCTGGTACTCGGGGAGACCGGCCATGAAGCTCAGCGTTGGTAGTGAGTTCACTGACGATCAACACGGTTCGGTCCAGGAGGTCTTCCAGACCCCAGTCCGTGAGCGCCTCGCGTGTGAAGGCACGGGCCTCACGTGGTGCCCCGTCGCTCGCCGCCATCGTCAGACTCTTCCGGCGCTCGACTGAGCCGATGACGCTGTCTAGGGCTTGATCGGTGACCATTGCCGGCTCCTCACAGCGTCCGGCGGGGTCCGTCAAGGAGTCGACGGACAACCGCTTCCGGAAGCGTCCGAATGCCCCCGTCCCCCTGGCTGACGGGCGCCGAAGCCGTGGCGGCTGGTCGTGCGGGTGCTGTAGAGCTGGCCATGGTGCGCGCGGTCCTTCCGTGGTGGGGGCCAACGGCAAGTGAGGCTCACTACTCGCCAGGGGCACCTCGTCGCCGTATGAAGCCGAGTGCGCTTCCGGTACGGCTGCTGGTGCTGATCACGGCGGCCGGAGCAGCTCCCGCCATGTCACGCATGAGGTACGGGGTAAAGCGAACCGCGCACTTCAGGAACCATGAAGTCGGCATTGGGGATGCATTCCGCCACGCTCGTGCGCATAGGTTGTATGGGAACGGAGGGTGTTATGGCGGAGGCGGAGGCGGATGTGGTTGTAGGGAGTCGAGCCGTGCCCGGTCCCCTGCAGGGGCGGCATGTCGTCGTGACGGGCGGCTCTCGTGGCTTGGGTGAACAGGTCGTGCGCCTGCTCTTGTCCCACGGCGCACTCGTCTCCACATGCGGGCGGAACGCGGACCGCCTCGATGCGCTGAATGCCTCGGTGCAGAAGGATGGCCTGCCGGCCTTGTTCACCGGTCCGTTGGACGTCACGGACGCGGCGGCGCTGAAGGACTTCGTCGACGCCGCCGTGGCTGAGCGCGGGGGCTTGCACGGCGTGGTGGCGTGTGCCGGGGGAGCGGCTGGTCGTTCGCTGGGGGAGTCGACTGCGCAGGACTGGACGACCACTTGGGAATTGAATGCCGGGCACTCCGCACGCCTCGCCGCGGCGGCCCTTCCTCACCTTCGGGCCGCAGGCGGCGGTGCTGTCGTCGTGATCGCGTCGATCTCCGGATGGAAGCCAGGCCCCCAGGCACAGTACGGAGCGGCGAAGGCGGCGCAGATCCACCTCGTCTCGTCCCTGGCCCGTGAGCTGGGCCCGGACAACATCCGGGTCAACGCCGTCTCGCCTGGCTCGATGCTCATCCCCGGGAAGAGATGGGATCGCATGCGTACGGAGGATCCTGCGGCGTACGAGCGTTTCCTGGACGAGTTCCCGGCTCGCTCGCTGGTGTCCCCGGTCGAGGTTGCTGAGGTCGTGGCGTTCCTGCTGTCGGACCGGGCGCGGGGCATCTCAGGAGCTAACATCCCTGTCGACCGGGCGCAGAACGCACCGACCCCGGACGGTTACTGATCTCGTCAGGCGGCGCCGAGGATGGGTTTTGCCTTCCGCTCGAATTCGCGAACCATCGGCTCATTGCGGCGCGGCTCGAGCCGCGTTCTGAATTCCCGGAGGGCCTGGACGGAGCGCTCCGAGTGGACGCCGCTCAATCCGTTCAAGGCGTGGGTGGCTGTGTTGATTGCCTCGTCGAGGCGGCCTTGCTGAAGGTGGGCGGTGGCAAGGACCGACCGGCTGATTGCCTGCCGACGGCGGCGCTCGGCGTTCGCGGAGACAGATGCGTCAGCCAGTCGTTCCGCTTTTGCGGACTCGCCCAAGTCCCTGTGACATAGGGATGCTTCGGCCTCCAGGTAGTGGGGGTCGAGATACCGAACCCACTCCGACTCCTGCAGGGCACCCCGGCTGGCGTCCAGAGACTGGGTCGCCGCGTGTAGCGAAGCCGTGGCGGCCCGCCCGTCGCCGAGGGCGGCGTGCCCGCGTGCGGCCATGGCATGGAGGCGCATCAGCCCCATCGGGCTGCCGGTCGACTTGGCGGTGGCAATACCAGCGCGAGCCAGTGAGACACCATCGCGCGGATAGCCGAGGTTGGTGAAGAGGTGCGACAGGCCGGCGAGGATCTGCCCGCCGAGCACCCGGTCCCCACCTTCCTTGCACAGGCTGAGGGCCATGTTCATGTTGCACAGGGCCAGCCCGTACTCCGCCGAGTCGTATGAACACCAACCCGCCATCGCAGCCAACTTCGCGCCGGCGGTGAAGAGCTGCTTCCGCTGGTGATGAGGGACGCCGCGCTGCTGGAGCATCGGTACGACTTCGATAGTCAGGTAGTTCACGATGCTGGAGTGCACTCCTCCACCACCGTAGGTGTTGTCCATCTGGTCGAACATCTTGATCATGGCCTGGACTTGTTCGACCTGGCCGCCTCCCTCGACCACGGCCAGGGTCGGCTGCTGTTCCTCTTCCAGCAGCCAGAGCAGCCACTGCCTCTGCGGCTCCAGCAACGCAGATGCCACAAAGGGCACGGTGCCGAGGAGACTGCGTCGGGAGATGGCGGTGGATCCGAGTTCGGCGAGCGTGTGCAGCGTTTCACCCACGTCTTCACAGTAAGACAGGGCGCGTGTAATCACCGGTTTCAGCGGGTCAGCGGTGAAGCCTAAGTCCGCTGGTGCCACTGGCCGATTCAGCATCTCGGACAGCGCGGCGGCGATGAACTCTGTTGCCCGTCCCCTGGGTTGCATTCCCTGGAGCCACCGAGTGACCGACGCCTTGTCGTAGCGCATCACCACACCTTGGCGACGGCCCAGTTCGACGACCCGTCGAGCCAGCGCCGCGTGCGAGCAACCCGCTTCCTTCAGCACGACCAAGAGCGCCTTGTTGGGTTCGCTCGACGCTGTCTCACCGCTCATACGTCGATGATGCCCAAGCGATCACTCTCTGTCCCAGCCTTTGGACAGGCTGCCGCGCGAGTACAACCCCTGTACAACCGGACAACCCCGATGCCCCCTGCTATCGCGGACCTCATCTGCCGAGACTGGGGACGCGCCAGAGGTGGCGAGCTCATGCCCCTTGCCATCTCCGGACTGAGCCGCCGGAGAGTTCGGCGGCGACCAGAAGGGGACTCATGCCTAAGCCCATCGTTGTGATCCTGGACGCCTTCACCGTGGAACCGAGCGGACTTGGTGTTCCTCCCTACCTGTCCACGTACGTACGCGCGGCCTGGTCTGCACTGACCACGGCACAGCCCGAGGCGGACGTGCGGTATCTGACCATCGACGACGTGCGCTGGTGCCTGTCCGGGGGGAATCCGACGGTGGACCCACCCCTCAGCGATCCCATGACCTACTCCGCGACCACGAACCGGACGCAGGCCGTCGATCTACTTCAGCGGGCGGACCGGGTTGTCGTCATCGGCGGCGACAAGGTCCCCAGCGTCCATCTGCACGCGGTCAACGGCAGCATTCAGGAGATCGCTCGCGCGATGGCCTGCGTGCGCGGGCAGCGAATCCTGCTCGGCCCTCTGTCGACCTATGCTCTGGAGTCTCCTGCCGAGTACGCAGGGTTGTTCGATGCTGTCCATACGCACACGCTCACCGCTGATGTGCTCGCATCAGGCAGTCGTGCGCCGGCGGCGTACGGGATGCTCCGCAAGGAACGCCGGGACTTCGCCGGGTTGGTAGGCCAGATGCGCTGGCGGCCCATCGCCGAGATGGAGTTGTATCGCGGTTGCACTCGGCGCCGGTTCTGCACCTTCTGCAACGAGCCGAGCAAGTCGCCTCTCGTCGCTTTCCGCGATGTCGGCGATGTGATCGAGGAGGCTGGTCAGCTCTACGACGCGGGCGTCCGCAATTTCCGGCTGGGCCAACAGACGTGCTTCTTCTCCTATCAGCACCGCAGCGAGGACGCGATCCACACGCTCCTCGCGGGCATCCGGGACCGTTGCCCTGATCTTGAGGTGCTGCACATCGACAACGCCGATCCGCTCGCCGTCGCGGCGCCTGTCGGCCTTCGGATCGCCAAGCTGGTGGCAGAGTTTTGCACCGAGGGCAACTGCGCACCGATGGGCATCGAGAGCTTCGACGAGGCCGTCATCGAGCGGAACACCCTCACCTGCACGCCCGAGATCCTGCGGCGCGCAGTGGAGCACATCAACGACGCCGGCGCCGAGCGCGGGCCCGGCAGTCTTCCCAAGCTGCTCCCAGGGCTGAACCTGATCTATGGACTGCCTGGCGAGACCCATGCGACCCACGTCGCGAACCTGACGAATTTGACGAACATCCTTGACGCCGGGCTGCTCTGCCATCGCACCAACGTCAGGCAGGTTCGCGCATTCCCGGGCACGCCGCTCGCGGAGCAAGGGCTGTCCGGACCGCTGCCCTCGGCGGAGCACTTCGCGTCATGGAAGGCGGACATCGACCACGCCTGGGATCAGCCGATGAAGCAACGCGTCTATCCAAGTGGGCTGGAGGTACCGGGGCTTCACTCCTACTTCGTGAGTGACCGCGGTACCTGGTTCCGGCGACTGGGCTCCTACTCGATCCAGATAGTGGAGAAGGGAGTCTCCGTCCCCGTGGCCGCGGAAGCGACCCTTCGAGTGACCGGCCACGCTCCCCGCCTCATCTACGGGGAACGCCTTGCCCCCGCCGTATGAGAGCACGCTCGGCCTACTTGCCGAGCTGGACTCGCGGGCCGAGCGGACCATTCGCCTGGGCGTGTTGTTGCCGTGGGCCAACGTGGCCGTCGAGGGTGAACTGCCGCGTCTGGGCCTGGCACACACCGTGTTTCATTACGCGCGTCTCGTCCCCAGGTCCCGGACGACCGCCGTGGATGCCTCGTTCTGGCATGGCCTGCGCGAGGCATCCGTCACCGCCATGGACTCGTTGGCGCACGTGCCCCTCGACACGACGATCTTGGCCTGTACCTCCGCAGGCTTCACCGGTGGCCCGCCGCTTCCACCGGAGACGATCACCGCCTTCGACACCCTGCTCGGGTCCCTGGGGTTTCTCAACGCCGCGCGAGTGGTGCTGGCCACTCCGTATCCCGAGTCCGTCACTCGCTCGGAAGTCAACGCGCTGCGGACCGCGGGGGTCGCTGTCCTGGCGCACATGAGCCTGGGTCTCGATGACGGTTACGCCGACGTCCGGCCTGCTGATGTCCGTACGCTGCTGTACCGGCTGTCACCGGAGACGTTGCGTACCGCCGACGCGGTGGTGCTCTCGTGCACCGGTTGGCACACGCTGTCCTGCATCCGGACCCTGGAGGAGGAGCTGGGCAGGCCGGTGGTCTCGTCCAACCTCGCCGTTGCCCTGCACGCGGCCAGACTCTCCGCCGGAGTGATCGCATGAAACGGCCCTTCCGTACGAAGCCGAGCCGGAGCGACGTCGCCCGCATCCATCGCCTCGTCGAGTGCGCGGCGAGCCTTCCGGACGTCAAGGCGGAGGTCGAGGCCAACCACGACGAGAACCGGTGGTGGCCGACCGCGGTCACCGATCCGCGCATGCGGATGACGGTCGCGGGCTGGTCGACTCGTGTCTCCTACCGAATGATTGACACCTACGCACGAGTCGTGGCCGACGCCGACGCTCTCGGATTCGACCGGCTCGCTGCCAGCACCGACAGCGAGCTTACTCGCGTCGTTCAGCCGCTCGGCCTTGGCCGGACGCGCATCTCGTACCTTCGGTCCCTCACGGAGCTGCTGCGGAGCTGGGGGAAGGCGTCCGTCGATCCGCTCGCTACGGATGCCGACTGCGACTCGCTGGTCCACGGTTTCGCACATGAGGTGCGAGGTGCCTCGTTCAAGGTCGCCCAGTGTGCCGTGCTGTACGCCCGGGGCTATCACTGCGGGATCATCCCGGTCGACTCGGGCATGGTCACCAAGCTGGCGCCCGCCCTGGGGGCAGCTCTGGATTCGGGTGCCGTGGCCCATGAGCAGTTCCGATTTCTACTTGAAGAAGGGGTTCATGCCCGGTCGGTGGACTTCCGGCAGCTGGTTGACGCTCTTGACTACCGGGTGTCCATTCCCGTCGGCGTCGAGCCGACCTGGTGGGTGCATCTCGTACTGATCTACTTCAAGCGGCTCTATCTGAATGCCCCTTCACCGCGCTTGTGCACGCGCCGACCGCTCTGCACGTGGGTGGTCGACTGTGCTCACGTCCACCGCTGAATCGGTCGGGGGGATGGGTGATGAACAGCCTTTCGGTCATCGGCAACATCTCGCGCGACCGCACTCGGTACCCGGACGACCGAGGCGGCGAGCAGCTGGGCGGAGCCTCGCTGTTGGTGTCGCTGGCGGCAGCACGAGCGGGAACTGCTGCGGCGCCGATCGCCGTCGTCGGACGAGACCTGCAGGATCTGCCGGGCGCGGTGATCGTCGAGGGCCTCGACTGGTCCGCTCTGCACGTCAGTGAGGACCTGTCAACGGCATTCACCCTGGACTATGACGCTCAGGGGCAACTCCTGTCCGTGGATGCGCAGTACGGAGCGTCGCGCGCTGGCACATCCCATGCACTCGACCACATCGCGAATCACCCAGGCGAGGTCTACCACTTGTGTTGCCGTCGCCCCCTACGTGTGTCCGCGCTGCTGCACGCCCTCGACTCCTGCTCGGCCCAGTTCAGCCTCGACTTCTTTCTGCCGAGCGCAGAGCAGATGATGTGCGAAGCAGCCCCCTGGCTGACGAGCGCCACGACGGTGTTCGTCAACGCCGCTGAGCACCGCCTCCTCGCCCGAGTCGTCGCCGTCGCCGACCTTCCCGAGGTCGTGATCACCGACGGCCCGAGTCCTGTGCGTGTCTACCGCTGGGGAGAGCTTGCGGCGACGACCTACCCGCCCGACCGGGTGTTCGGCGAAGTGACCGGGGCCGGCGACACCCTGGCCGGCACATACCTCGCCCATCGCACCCACGGCGCCACCCCGGAGATCGCCCTTCCAGCAGCTGCAGCCGCCGCTGCCGCTCACGTCTCGGCCCCGCCCATACCCATACCAGCTCCGCGTCGGCCTTGAGCCCCTCGATGGGAGCCTCCCCGTGTACTACGTTGCCCACCGACTGTTCGCCGCCCATGACCGTGCTCTCGCCGCCCGACTCGCACAACGGGTCGCCGACAAGATCGGACCAGAGAACGTCTTCCTTCCCTTCTGCGACACCAACGAGGAGGACCTGGTCGCCGAGGTGAAAGGGCGGCGTCTCTTCGAACTGGACCGTGAACGGCTGGGGAATCTGACCGGCATGATCGCCATCCTGCATGGACCGAGTCTGGACGACGGCGTGTGTATGGAGATGGGCTATGCCTACGCCCTTGGCGTCCCCGTCATCGTCGTGACGACCGACTTCCAGACCTACTCGATGGCGGCGGCCGGGCCCCGGCTCGAGTTTCCCGACCCGATCGTGCAGGCGGCTGCCACGCACGTCGTCCGGGTGGCTCGACTGGCGGACGAGCAGTCGGCAGGCGCGGCCAAGACCCGCTTCGAGGCGTTCGCCGACCGCAATGCGAGCCAGCTCGACTGGGCACTGGAAGCGGCCGTCGAAGAGCTGCTCGGTCTTCCCGCTCGCAGGCCCGCCACCGCATCACCGTGTGCCGGAGCCGAGAAGGTGGCGTTCGTGGAACAGTCGCCGTATCTGGCCTGGCAAGGTGCTCTGACAGCATTCGCTCCGGCTGCCGGCTATGTGCTGCGTACTCCCGGCCGCTTCACGGCCCCCGACCCTGTGCTGGCGGCACACCAGGATCTGACCGATGCGCTTGCTGCGGACGTTCTGATCGCCGACGTGTCAGGCCCGGAGACACCGCCAGGGGCGGCCTTGCTCATTGGGGCGGCGTCAGCATGCGGAACCCGGATCGCCGCGTACCAGCCCCGCCTCACCTTCACCCACGCCCACGGCCGCGAGCCGAACTGGCGCAACCTCATGATCCAGTACGCCTCCTCCACGCACCTATCCGATCCGGCGACGCTCGACGAGTGGCTGCGGTCATGAACATCGAGACGGTGGCGGTGAAACACCAGACCCTGGTCCTGGAGGGATGTGACGGCGTCGGAAAGACCACGCTCGCGAACCGTCTGGCCTGCGAGCACGGCTTCACCATCACCCACTCGCCCCGCACCCCGGACCATCTGGATCTCGTCAGCCGGTACCGGGAGCTTCTAGATCAACCGGGCCAGCTGCTCCTCGACCGATGCTTCCTGAGCGAACTCGTCTACGGTCCACTTTTGCGCGGGCGTTCACGGCTCACCTGGACCCAGGCCATCGATCTCGCCGAGACGGTCGTCAGCCGGAACGGAGTCTTTCTCCATCTGACCGCACCGCCAGTCGTGATACAGCAGCGACTGCGGCAGCGCGACGGGGTGGCCGCCGACTTGGACGAGATCTCGGACCTAGTGACGATCTACCAGCGCACCTTCGAGACGCTCGCGTCGTACTGCCCCGTGGAAACCGTCGACACGACGAGACTCGATCTTCCTTCCACGGGGTGAGACCTCGCGTATCCATCAGCGGGAGCCACTTGGCCCTCGGTAGGCTTCGGCAGCAACTGCTGTACTGCCCCGGAGGAGCCTTGGACATCCGGACCGCCCAGAAGCTCGCCTGGGAGAACAAGAACGCGAAGGGGTTCAACACCACTGACGTGCCGCTGGAGTTCGGGCTTCTGAACGCCGAAGTCGGTGAGGCATTCACTGCATGGCGCAAGCGTCTGCCGGACTTCGGCGAGGAACTGGCCGACGTGTTCTTGTACTTGGTGGCCCTGGCCGAGATGAACGGCATCGACCTCGACCACGAGGTCGCCCAGAAGATCGAGAAGAATGTACGGCGCGAGTACAGGCGCGACGCACAGGGAGTGCCTGTCCGCGTGCGAGAAGGCTGACGCACCTCGGCTCGCCCGATCGCGCAGCGCAGCGCGGGATCCCCGTCTTCTTTTCGCCGGCCTCTCGCCATCCCAGAGTGCGGGGCTGGGCTCGTAAGGGGCGCACTCTGGACCTTTGCGGCGGCCTCCAGGAACGGTCGATGACCATGCGGCCGGGCGCCTGTGGCGCATCGCGTCCGGTGTCCGGGGTATGCGGCGGCCGCCCCGTGCGAAGAGCAGAGGGCGGAGAACACAGGGCAAGCCGTTATCGCCCCAGTACGGGCCGTCGCCTGACCTGGGGGCGGTGAGGCACGAGGTCAGGTTGGTCAGCGGAGTGGCTGCCCGCAGCGCGCTCGGCGCGGATTCGCCCACGGCAGACGAGAAGGAGCCCCAAGGGACTGGAACCTCCTCCGAGACCATGTCAACGTACAACGTCCCGGAAAACACCTGGTCAGCCAAGGGATGCGGACCTCCGGACCGACCGGCAGACAGGTCGGGCACCTTGGCAGCCCTTACTCCCGTCCTAATCGGTCTCACCGTCGAGGCCCGTCTCAAGGAGGCAAATCTGTCGAATCCCGCTCTCCGATCCGCCCGCTTCACTGCCCCATCCTCTTGGCGCTCGGCGCTCTGAATGCGTGGACCGCACAGGAGTCGGAAGAATACGGTGCCCTTTCCACGGCGCTGTGTCTATGCGTCTTTGCGCGGCCGGACTGTTCGGCGAGGACCTGGTGCAACGGGGCTACCGTCATGATCAAGCGGTCCTTGCGCACATCGCGGTGCACCCTGGAGTCGCAACTCGACACGTCGCCCAAGCCCTTGGCTCCTCCGAGCGCGTGGTGGCCCTTAGCCTCAGCCGACTCACCGAAGACGGGCTTCTGATGCTGGTCACGGATGGAGCGACCCCTGCTCTCCGGTCCTATCGACTGGCTTCCTGAAGCAGACGACACGAGCGCCAGGGGCGCTTCCTTCGTGCTGGGCGATACATAGCAGACGATCCCCGGTTAGCGAAACCGGGGATTCTCCAGAGCATTGATGTTGTTCGCACCCGGCTGTGCTTGGCGGTGGAGCCGTGGCGGACGCAGTTGGCAGCGCCGCACGCATTCGCGAGGAGGTAATAGCGCGGATGTTGCCACCTGCTGGTACGTCAATGACCGCGCTTTCATGCCACGGCTATGGCTGCCCGCTACGCAAGTTATCCATCCGGACCGCTCGCCCGAGTGTCGTGAGGAAAACCACGCTGCGTCGATCCTCGATGCCTCGCTGCCTCTTCCCGTCCGCTCCATGAGGTGTGGCCGTGCAGAGCTGGGGAGCTGTGCTGCGTATGTGGGCCTGGATTTCCGGCATGAAGCCATTACCGACACGAAGGTGATATTGCATGGCTCGCCCTCCCGCGCTGAAGCTCGCCGAGGTTCTAGCGGAGATCCGTATGAGCCCGTCAGCGTTCTACCGAATGCGCGCTCGCGGGCAAGCGCCCCACATGATCAAGTTGCCCAATGGTGAACTCCGGTGCCGTCGCGCAGACCTGGACGCCTGGTGGGAAGCATGCGAGAGAGATTCTGACACTTGGCGATGAGCTACAACGTCCGCTTTTGGGACATACGCGAGCGCCCTGGCCGGCGCAGCCGTTTCCAGGTGCGGTGGACGGTCAACGGGCGCGAGAATTCAGAATCGTTCAGCACTGTCGGGCTCGCCGAGAGCAGGCATGCGAAGCTCATGACGGCGGCGCGCGAGGGCGAGCCGTTCGACGAGCGCACGGGCCTGCCGGCGTCCGAGCTGCGGGCTATCAAGCAGCGGACGACTTGGTACGACCTTGCCCACGAATACCTCGACCAGCGGTGGGACCGTACGCCGGGAAACACCCGCCGCACTCTGGCCGACGCATTCGCCACGATCACGCCTGCCCTGGTGCACCGCGGTGCAAGTTATCCGGAGCCGCGGGTGCTGCGGCGTGCTTTGTACTCGTGGGCGTTCAACAAGAACGCGTGGGCCCAGGAGCCGACCGAGGAGTGGCGGAAGGCGCTGGACTGGATTAGGCGGAACTCCCTGCCGGTCAGCGCTCTTGCGGAAGCCGATGTACTGCGGTGGGCACTGGATGCTCTGTGCCGCAAGGTGGACGGCAAGGCCACTGCAGCAAAGACGGCGCGGCGCAAGCGGGCTGCGTTCAACGAAGTTCTCAACACCGCTGTGGAGAAAGGTTACTTCACGGAGAACCCTCTCAAGGGACTCCGGTGGAGCGCTCCGGCGGTCAACGAGGAAGTGGACCCGGCTGCCGTCCCCAATCCAGCTCAGGTCGCCCGCCTGCTCACGGCGGTCGCCGAACTGCGTGGACGCGGTCCTCACCTGGAGGCGTTCTTCGGCTGCATGTACTACGCGGCCATGCGACCGGCGGAGGTCATCCACCTCCGGCGCGAGCAGTGCCATCTGCCCGAGACCGGGTGGGGGATGCTCAACCTGTCGGGCGGCGTCGTCACCGCAGGAAAGGAGTGGACGGACGACGGCGCGGTGTACGAGGTGCACTCGCTCAAGCGCCGTGCGGCTACTGCAACCCGGCCGGTGCCCATCCCTCCGCAGTTCGTGCGCATGCTCCTCGCACACATCGAACGGTTCGGTGTGGCACCGGACGGACGGCTGTTCCGGAACCAGGCCGGCAACTACGTGGACGCTGCCGCGTACGGCACGACGTGGGCGCGGGCGCGGAAGTATGTCCTGACGCGCACGGAACTCGCCTCCGGGCTGGCCAAGCGGCCCTACGATCTCCGGCACGCCGGGATCTCGTTCTGGCTGTACTCCGGTGTGGACCCGGCCGAATGCGCTCGCCGCGCGGGCCAGAGCATCGAGGTCCTCTTCCGCCACTACGCCAAGTTCCTGGACGGCGTCCGGGAGCAGGCCAACCGCCTCATCGAGCAGTCCATGGCGGAGTGGGACCGCGTCAGCCAGGGCGGGGCATCTGCCGGGTGAGCCGGGATCTGGACCGGAAATAGACCGGAAGAGCTGGTCAGGAACGCGATAGCGGCGGGAGAAACTGGGAGTTACAACGTAAACCGGGCTTTGCGCTGAGCGGGCCGAGTGGAAGGGGGGGGGGGGGGGGCTAAAAGCCTAGAAGCTCGAATTTTGTTTGGGTTTTATTTTAAAAGATATGATATGGTGTT
>NZ_JBHYIG010000044.1:14186-15400 GCF_042740015.1 Streptomyces sp. NPDC059037 | reverse complement strand
GATATAGAGCGTTATAAAACATAACCGGGGTGTGGCGGCGAGGGGGGAGTGTTTCCGGGCCCCTGCGGGAAAACGCCCATGTCCGGGCGACTTTTTTCGTGCCTTTAGAAGAAGCCGAGCTTCTTCGGCGAGTACGACACCAGCAGATTCTTCGTCTGCTGGTAGTGCTCCAGCATCATCTTGTGCGTCTCACGCCCGATCCCGGACTGCTTGTAGCCGCCGAACGCCGCGTGCGCGGGATACGCGTGATAGCAGTTCGTCCAGACCCGGCCGGCCTGGATCGCGCGGCCCGCGCGGTAGGCGGTGTTCATGTCGCGGGTCCATACGCCGGCGCCCAGGCCGTACAGCGTGTCGTTGGCGGTCTTGATCGCGTCGTCGAAGTCGTTGAACGACGCGACCGAGACGACCGGGCCGAAGATCTCCTCCTGGAAGATCCGCATGCGGTTGTCGCCCTCGAAGATCGTTGGCTGGACGTAGTAGCCACCGGCCATCTCACCGTCGTACGTGATGCGCTGACCGCCCGTCAGAACCTTGGCGCCCTCCTGCTGGCCGATGTCCAGGTAGGAGAGGATCTTCTCCAGCTGGTCGTTGGAGGCCTGGGCGCCGATCATCGTGTCGGTGTCCAGCGGGTGGCCCGCGACGATCTGTTCGGTGCGGGCGATCGCCGCTTCCATGAACTCGCTGTAGTGGCCCCGCTGGACGAGCGCGCGCGACGGGCACGTGCAGACCTCGCCGTTGTTGAGGGCGAACATCGTGAAGCCCTCAAGTGCCTTGTCACGGAAATCGTCGTTGGCCGCCCACACGTCGTCGAAGAAGATGTTCGGCGACTTGCCGCCGAGCTCCAGCGTCACCGGCTTGATGTTCTCCGAGGCGTACTGCATGATCAGCCGGCCCGTCGTGGTCTCACCGGTGAAGGCGACCTTCGCGACGCGCGCGCTGGACGCCAGGGGCTTGCCCGCCTCGACGCCGAAGCCGTTGACGATGTTGACGACACCCGGCGGGAGCAGGTCGGCCACCAGGCTCAGCCAGTAGTGGATGGAGGCGGGGGTCTGCTCGGCGGGCTTGAGCACGACCGCGTTGCCCGCGGCGAGCGCGGGGGCGAGCTTCCAAGTCGCCATCAGGATGGGGAAGTTCCACGGGATGATCTGCGCGACGACGCCGAGCGGCTCGTGGAAGTGGTACGCGATGGTGTCCTCGTCGATCTCGCTCAGCGA
>NZ_JBHYIG010000044.1:0-14176 GCF_042740015.1 Streptomyces sp. NPDC059037 | reverse complement strand
GGGATGGTGTTTGGTGACCGGGCTGGTTCCCTGTTCTATCGCCCACCGCGACCCCTCCTGCGCGCGCAGGGCACCGGCGAAGTAGCGGAAGTGGTCGATGGCGAGCGGGATGTCGGCGGCCAGGGTCTCGCGGACCGGCTTGCCGTTCTCCCAGCTCTCGGCCACGGCGAGTTGCTCGAGGTTGGCTTCCATGCGGTCGGCGATCTTCCGCAGGACGTCCGCGCGTTCGGTCGCGGAGGTGCGGCCCCAGGCGGGGGCGGCGGCGTGCGCCGCGTCCAGGGCGCGTTCCACGTCTTCGGCCGTACCGCGGGCGATCTCGGTGAAAGGCTGACCGTTGACCGGGCTCGGGTTCTCGAAGTACTGGCCGCGGGCGGGCGGTACGTACTCACCGCCGATGAAGTGGTCGTAGCGGTCCTGGTAGGAGACGAGTGCGCCATCAGTGCCGGGCGCTGCGTAACGGGTCATCTTGGCTGGCCTCCCGGGGAAGGCTGCCCGCCGTTGGGCAGCTCTCGCCCGGAGGCTAGGAGCGCGGACGTTGCATGTACGTTGCGCACCTCGCTGCCGATTGCGCACTTCGCCGCTGGTTACGTCCCGGTCGCCAGCTCCGCGTTCAGATCATCGAGGCGGGCGAGCACCGGCGGGGTCGCCCGCACCTGGGCCAGCGCGCGCCACACCGCCAGGTCGTCCTCGCCCCACGGGGCGTGCGCCCAGTCGGACAGGAGGTCGGGGTCGCGGCGCGCGATGAGCGCCGCGCGCAGCTGGTCGGCGAGCCTGCGCCGGAGCCTGGCCACGGCAGGCGCCTGCGAGCCGGGAAGCAGCGGCCCCGCGTACGCGGCGGCGGCCGCGGTGACCGCCCCCGTGCCGAGCCGACGCTCGACGGCATCGACGTCGGACTCGACCGGCACCGCGAGCCGGTACGGGCGCGACCTCAGCAGCTCCGGCCCGATGACATGGCGCAGCCGGGTAAGTTCGGCGCGCAGCGTCACCGGTGTCACCGACTCGTCCTCGTACAGCGCGCACAGCAACTCGTCACCGGTGAGCCCCTCCGGATGGCGAGCGAGCAGGACGAGGATCTCGCTGTGCCTGCGGCTCAGCCGGACCTTGCGGCCCCCGGTCAGCAGCAGCGCTTCATCGCGGCCGAGCGCGGTGAGCTCCACGGTGTCGTCCATCTCCACCGGCGGTGCGAGCAGCGCCAGTTGGGACTCCGCGGCGCGCGCGACGGCCTGGACGAAGGCGAGGCTGTGCGGATGCGCGAGACCGTCACCCCCGGTGATGTCGACCGCCCCGAGCAGCCGGCCGGTGCGCGGATCGTGCACCGGAGCGGCCGCACACGTCCACGGCTGGACGCGCCGGATGAAGTGCTCGGCGGCGAACACCTGCACCGGCCGGTCCACGGCCACCGCCGTACCAGGCGCGTTCGTCCCCATGGCCGACTCCGCCCACCGCGCACCTGGCACGAAGTTCATCCGCCCGGCCTTCTGCCGGGTCGCCGAGTGCCCCTCGACCCAGAGCAGCCTGCCGTGCGCGTCGCACACGGCGAGCAGATGCTCACCGTCCATCGCGAAGGTGCCCATCAGCTCGCGGAACAGCGGCATCACCCCGGCCAGCGGATGCTCCGCCCGATAGGTGCCGAGGTCCCCGTCGGTCAGTTCCACCGCCGCACCGGTGTCCTCGGGGCAGACCCTCGCCCGAGCCGAACGCCGCCACGAGTCGGCCACCACGGAACGGACCGGCCGCGCGACGGTCCCCGCCTCGGTGAACCTCTCATGGGCGCGGCGCAGCACCCGCACCCTCTCCGCGGGATCGGCACCGGCCTCCAGAGCCACCCATGGATCGGTCAAGTCGGCCTCCCGGGACGGCGATGCGGTGCAGCCATCGTCGCCCCGCGAGCCCGCGCCGACAAGCACCGGAACATCAGCCGACCTACGTCAGACGGAGTTCACCAGGTCCATATAGCGCGGCCAGTCCCAGTACGGTCCCGGATCGGTGTGGTCGCTGCCGGGCACCTCGACGTGCCCGATGATGTGGTCGCGGTTCTTGGGAATACCGTATGTGTCGCAGATGTCCGAGGTCAGCAGCGCGGACTGCTCGTACATCGCGTCGGTGAAGTACTCGGGCTGGTCGACCCACCCTTCGTGTTCGATGCCGATGCTGCGGGTGTTGTAGTTCCAGTTGCCGGCGTGCCAGGCGACATTGCGCTCGCGCACGCACTGGGCGATGTGGCCGTCCTCGGAGCGCACCACATAATGGGCCGACACCTTCTTCGCCGAGTTCTGGAAGATGGCCAGGGTGTCGGCGTAGGTCTCCTGGGTGACGTGGACGATCACGAAGTCCACCGGGTAGGTGCTCGGCCGGTTGGCCGCCGTGTAGTTGGAGGCGCTGGCCGGAACCCACTCGGCGAGGGGGTAGTCGACCGCGCGGGGCCGGGCGGTCGCTCGGGTGGTGGGGAGGAGCGCGGCGGGGACGGCGGCGAGGGCCGCGCACTGCAACAGCCGGCGCCGGCTGGGAAGGCGTCTTGCTCGATCCATTGCTGACCTACCTCTCGGTGGGGGGAACAGCTGGACTCTCTGGACTCGTCAATGGGGCAGTGACGCGGCCGTCTCGCGCAGCCGCGCATGCAGCCCCCGGTGAGTCTCGCGTGCGGGCAGCCACTCCTTGCGGATCTTGGCCACGCACGTGTAGTTGGTGTCGCAGACGTTGGCGAGCGGTGATTCGACGGTCTGCGTCGCGAACTGGTAGGCGTCGAGCTCGCTGAAGCTGTAGTCGCGCACCAGCCACTGCACCAGGCCGAGTTGGGATATTCGGAAGGCGTCCTCGAGCGGTCGTGCCGAGCCGGTCGACACGATGTGGGTGTCGGACTCCAGGCGCGGCCAGGGTGTCGTGATCCCCTTCAGGAGTTCGACGATCGCGACGGTGTTCATGGCGCACTCGACGGCGACACCACAGGTCTCTCCCTCGCCCTGACGGGCATGCCCGTCGCCCAGGCTCAGGAGCGCGCCCTCGACATTCACCCCGAGGTAGCAGGTGACCCCGGCCCGCATCTCGGGAGTGT
Organism: Streptomyces sp. NPDC059037; assembly: GCF_042740015.1. NCBI lineage: Bacteria > Bacillati > Actinomycetota > Actinomycetes > Kitasatosporales > Streptomycetaceae > Streptomyces > Streptomyces sp. NPDC059037. Next base: position 11,124 of record NZ_JBHYIG010000044.1, on the reverse strand, counting down.
CCATGTTGCCGCCGTGCGCGTCGGGCACGAGCGCCGAGCGCACCTCGAGGTTGGCGGGCGCGACGCCGACCGTGCCGTGCATCGGATCCATCGGCAGCGCGATCTCGAAGTCGCCGTCACGCGCGCTGAAGTGCGCCGTGCGACGGTCCCGGTCGAGCTGCCAGATCCACACGGTCTCCGGCAGCGGCGGCTGCAGCGAGGCCGTCGTGTGGGTGGAGGTGAGCGCCCCGAAGAGCGGCACCGTCGTGGAGGCCGCCCAGTCGCGGGCGGGCTCGATGGACACGAAGTGCACGGCGATGGTGTCACCGGGCTCCGCGCCCTCCACATGGAAGGGGCCGGTCTGCGGGTTCAGGAACGGGAACTCGCAGACCTCGGAGACCAAGTCCTTCTCGGAGCGGACTTTCCCCGCGAAGCAGTCCTCCGTGTACAGGTCGAGGACCGTGCCCGGAGCAATGCGTGCCACGGGAGGGGCGCCGCCGAACGTCCAGGCGTATTCGCCCGGTTCGGGTCGCACGGTCAGGATCTGAGGCTCGCTCATCGCAGGGCTGCTCCGCTCTGTGAGGATCGGGTGTGGTGTCGTCGTCGAGATGGTCCCGTGCCGTCTCGGCTATGCGCTCTGGATGCCGTCGCGGGAGCACGGCGAGGACCACGACTCCCATGAGCATCCAGACGCCGACGACGGGCCCCGCGTACGAGACCGGGGCGGTCAGCTCGGACACGAAGTCGAAGACGGACAGGCCCGCCGCCGTCAGCAGCGCGGCCACGAAGGCGACGATGCCGAGCAGCGGGAAGAGCAGATGCCGCACCGGACGGAACAACTCGCGCCTGCGCCGCAGGAAATACCCGGCACAAGCGAGGTTCGCCAGGATGTAGACGCCGATGATGACGGTGACGATCGCCGTGGCGAGCAGGAGGAACGCGGTCACCGGGTCAGAGGCGAAGCCGAGCCCGAGCACCGTCGCGACCGCGATCGCGAACTGCGCGGCCACCCCGGCGACGGGGGAGCGGTGCTTGGGGTGGACCCGCGCGAAGGGGCGCGGGAAGACCCCGATGCGGCCGAACGCGAACGCCGTACGCGTCGACACGTTCGCACAGGCATTGGCGTTGGCGATCGTGGAGTTGACGACGGCCAGGAAGACGAGCACCCAGAAAAGACCGAACGAGGCACGTGCCACGCCCTCCCAGGACGCTGCGCCGGACGCCCCGAATTCGGTGGGGCGGTCCGGGCCGAAGTACACGGACATCGCGTACGTCGTGATCACATAGACGAGGCCGATGGTGAGCGTGGCGCCCAGCACCGCGCGGTGCATCGTGCGCCGTGGATCCTTGGTCTCCTCGGAGAGGGGCGCCGCGGCCTCGAAGCCGGCGAAGGCGAGCACCGTATAGACGGAGGCGGCGAACACCCCGCTGAGTCCCTCGTATCCCTCGGCCGTGTGCGAAGTGCCGAACACCGACAAGGTGTTGTCGCTGCCGGTTTGGGCGATCAGCAGGACCGCGAAGACCGCGAAGGCCAGGAAGGCCAGGAAGGCCAGGAAGGCCAGCACTTCGAAGGCGCCGAGGACCGTGCCGAACCGGGCCGACGCACGCACTCCCAGATACCCGGCGATCCCTACGATCGCCGCGCCCGCGAGGGACCAGGGCCACCACAGCTCAGCGGGGTAGGAGGACCACTCGTGGTGCAGCGTGCCCGCTGTGGTGAAGCCCAAATGAAGCAGCAGCAGGGCAGGGACGAGCGCTGCCACGAAGACGTATCCCCAGCCGACCAGGAACCCGACCGCAGGGTGCAGCCCTTGTGCCGTATAGGTGGCCATCGAGCCTGCGGCGAACGCGGTGCCCGCCGGAATGGAAGCGGCGACCGCGGCGGCCGGCGCCATCGCCGTAATGCTCTGGAACAGGACTTCACGTAACCCGATGGCTCCGCGACGCAGTCCTGGATTGGTTTCCCCCGACACTTGAATCCCCCGATCCACGCCGGCACGACCCGTCGCCAGGACGAGTGGTGCCTCGCCTCAATTACGTTACGGCGCTGGCTGGTTGGGGCGGAAGGGCGCGAGCTGGATCTGTGTACAGCACCGTGATTGTGGATATCGCGGTCACCCGTGAGGGGGATGGCCGACGCGGCGGGCCGCACCGCTCAGGATGGTTTGTGGCCCGCTCGCCCCAAGGCTGCGGGCCCTGTCACCGCAAGGCTGCGGGCCCACTCACCCCAAGACTGCGGCCCCGGCGGCGGCCTGTTGCTCGGCTCGGGTGAGGGCGGCGACGGCCTGGTCCGGATCGCCGAGCCGGTCGGCCAGCCGCGCCCGAGCCTGCCAGTTGTACGGGCAGATGGGGCGCAGACTGATCCGCTCACTGAGCAGGGTGCGCGCCAGATCGTCGTGCCGGCCGGAGCGGACGGCGGCCTCCACCAGCGTGCGCTGGATGGCGTCCCGCTGTGCGTGGCTGCCGCCGAAGAAGTTGAGGCGGTTCCGGATCGGCGAGAGCAGCTCAACGACGCGGGTGTACTGCTCCCGGCGGTGCGCGATGAGGGCCTGGCACACCGGCAGCCCGATCTCGCGCGTCATCGCATGATTGGACACCGCCGGGGAGGCCGCGGGCTCGGTGCGGGCGAGCCACAGCTCGCGGTCCTTCACGAGCCGCTCGGCATCGGCGATCCGGCCGGCCCCCGCGTACGCCATCACGGCGTGTACGTCGTTGAAGGCGTAGTACGCGCCGCCCTCCCGCCCGGCCCAGGCCTCGGCGAGCTTCGCCCAGCGCGGCCCGACGTCGGCACCGACGAGGAGCAGCCGCCACAACAGGGCTGAGGCGTCGAGGAGTTCCATGGCGATTCCCTGCGAGGCCTCGTTGTGGAGGGTGTTGTCGTAGACGGCGAGGACCCGTTCGATGCTCCCCGACTCCAGCGCGTACAGGGCGTAGTGCCATGAGTTGTGCACGGACAGGAAGTTGCCGTCGGTCCAGTCCGCCGTCCGCGCGTCCATGTAGCGGATCCCATCGGCGAACCGTCCGCGCATCTCGTACGTGTGGACGACCGCGTGAATGCCCCACACGTCACGCGGATGGCGCTCCACGGCGCGTAGCCCGGTCTCCTCGGCGTGGCCGTAGTGCCCCGACTCCTCGAGCCCGAAGGCGTACATCCCAAGGAGCGGGCCGAAGTGCGGGTCATCGGAGTCCCACGAGGTCAGCGCGCCGCCGATGCGGTCGCGCAGCCGCTGCGCGTCGCCCGAGAAGAAGTCGATCTGGTGACCGACGGCCAGGGCGAGGGCGTCGCGGGGATACTCGCGGCTGAGCTCGCCGAGGACCTCCCCGGCGCGGAACATGTCCCCGTCGAGCCAGGCGTCGGCAGCGGCCGCGTGCATGCGCTCGCGCGGCGAAAGCCCTGCCAGGTCGACGCCGCCGAGGAACGCGCTGAAGGTCCGCCGCGCCGCGGCGGCTTCCCTCTCCTCGGTGCCCAGCAGCCCGAGATACGCGCCGAATACCTGCGCCATGGCGGACCGAGGAGCGGCCGCCGCCATCGCCTGCGCCTCATCGGCCACCTCCCCGCGGAAGAACAACAGCGCGTCAAGCGCCCGCTCGTAATGCCGCGCGGCTTCGTCGCCGATGCCACTCATGGCGTGGCCATGCCGGTCCAATTCCATGGATGTCCCTGCTCCCGTCGGCTCCTCGCAGTCTCGCGATTCTGCCCAGGTGATGCCACGACGACGCTCGGTTCACCGGAAGGAGGCTGACGGAATGGGCCAAGGGGAGGGAATGCGCCAAGGGGCGGGGAATGCGCCAAGAGGAGCCTGCCGCCTCACGCTGAGCCGTTGGGCGGCGGAGGTTCCGCGATGCCGACGATGAACTTCCCTGCCACGGTTCGGATGTGGGCCGACCAGCCCAGGGCCGTCAGGTCGCCCGTGAGTTCCCGGGGGTCGTGGAACACCTTCACGATGCGGTACCGGCTGCCGTCGTCGAGTCGTCGAGTCGTCGAGTCGCCGCACGGCGGCCGGTGCGGACCTGTCCGAGAACCTCTCCGAGAGCATTTCCTCCCGCGCGGCCTCGCCGGGCCCGTCGTCGATGAAGATCGCTCTGCCGCCCGGCGCGAGCGCGGCAGCGATGGTGCTCCAGAAGGCGGAGAGCCGCGCCGGCGGAACGTGGGAGAGCCAGAAGCCGAAGAACACCGTGTCGTAGCGCCTCGGCGGCTGCCACTCGAACATGTCGCCCTGGATGAACCGGACATGCGGAGACGCGGCACGGGACCGGGAGATGGCCAGAGTCTCGGCCGCCGCGTCGACTGCCGTCACCGAACGCGCCCGCGCGGCGAGCATCGTGGTCCACTGGCCCGTCCCGCAGGCCAGTTCCAGTACGTCCTCGCCGATGGGGAGGTCGGCGGTGACCGTCAGCAGGTCCTGGAGGTCCTGTCGTTGTGCGTAGGGGCGGTCGTACTCGGCCGCGCCGGCCCGGTAGTAGGTGATCTGCTCTGCTCCAGAAGCGCATTGTCATCGCTTCCCATGGCCCGGACCATAGCCAACACGGAGCGACTGCCCCAGATCATGAGAGAGGGTGAGTGAGGCTCTTCCGGCAGGTCATGAGAGAGGGTGAGTGAGGCTCTGCCGGCAGGCCGCCGAACCGGCTGAAGGTCCGTCAGGACACTCCCGCCGGATCGTCGAGGACCGCCCGTACGACGGAGTGCGCGGCGCCCAGCAACGGGCCGTCGGAGCCAAGTCGGGAGACCGTTACGCCGCAGCCCGTCCCCGCGGTGCGACGCTGCAGCTCGGCTTCCAGCGGCGGCAGGAGCCACGGCGCGAGCCGGGAGAGCGCCCCGCCGAGCACCACGGACCGGGGGTCAAGGAGGTTCACCGCACCGGTGAGGGCGATGCCCAGGGCGGTCCCGGCGTCGTGCAGCGCGCGGCGCACGTCCTGGTCGCCCTGCGTGGCGCGCTCGGTCAGGAGCCCGACCCGGTCCGCGCCAGGTGCAAGGCCCGCGCTCCGTAGTACCGCTTCCTCACCGGCGTACTGCTCAAGACAGCCACGACCGCCGCACGGACACGCCGGGCCATCGGGCCGCACCGGAACATGTCCGAGCTCGCCCGCGAAGCCGCGCGTCCCGCGCAGCAGCCGTCCGTCGACGACCAGCGCGGCACCGATGCCGATCTCGGCGGAGACGTGGAGGAAGTCCTGCGGTACCTCGTCGCCGAGCCACAGCTCGGCCAGCGCGCCGAAGTTCGCCTCGTTGTCCACCGTCAGCGGCAGCTTGCCCGGCAGCAGCGCGGCGAGGTCGACGTCGTGCCAGTCGAGGTTGGGGGCATGGACGACCGTGCCCGTGTCGCGGGCGACCAGACCGGGCACGGCGACGGCGAGCCCCGCAGGACGCAGCCCCTCCCGGCCCGCCTCGGTGTTCACCTGCCGCACCAGCGCGACGAGTTCCTTGAGGACGGGCTCGGGCGCGCGCCCCCGGTTGCTGCCCTGACGCACGGTACGCGCGCGTACCTCTCCGCGCAGATCGACCGCGCACACCGCGAGATGGTCGACGCCCACCTCCGCGCCGATGCCGGCCGGACCGCGGCCGCTGATCGCGAGGGCGGAACCGGGCCGGCCCACCCTGCCCGGGCGTTCGGGGCCGAGCTCGTCCAGGAGCCCGGAACGGATCAGCTCGTCCACCAAGGTGGAGACCGCGGCCCGCGTCAGGCCGATCCGGGAGGCCACGGCGGCACGGGACAGCGGGCCGTGCGCGGCGACAGCGTGCAGGACACGCGAGAGGTTCCGGCGGCGCATGCCCTGCTGGGTGTCCGGGAGCTGGGCGCCGGACACACCCTGCCGCGTGCCGTGCGGTGGTGCGGTCATGCCCCCGTCAGCCCCTGCCCGTCGTCACTCATGGCTTTCACTGCTCATGGGCCGCCTTCTCAAGAAGGGGTGCCGCGTCGGAGATTACCCCGGCGATCCGCGCCAGCGCCGACTCGTCCCGCTCCACAGGATCGAGCACGGGTCCGGCGGCCGTGCCCCAGCGGCGCGCGACCGCCGCCGGATCCTCGCCCGTCAGGATGCCCGCTGCCTGCGCGGCGGCCCCGAGCGCGACAAGCTCCTGGGCCTCGGGCACCTGAACGGGCCGCCCGGAGAGCCGCCGCACGGTGTCCTGCCAGGCCCTGCCGCGCGCGCCGCCGCCGATGAGCAGCAGCGGAGCCGAGCGGTCCGCGTCCGCGTCCAGGACCAGGTCGAGAGCGCCGAGCAGCGAGTGCACGGCCCCGTCGTACGCCGCCTGCAACAGCTGTCCCGGAGTCGTGTCGTGCCGCAGACCGTGCAGCAGCCCCGAGGCGTGCGGCAGGTCCGGGGTGCGCTCGCCGTCCAGGTAGGGGAGGAGCGTGACTGCGCCACCCGCCTCCACGGCCTCGCGATCCAGGCTCAGGAGCGCTGCCACGCGGTCCACGGCCAGGGTGCAGTTGAGGGTGCAGGCAAGCGGCAGCCAGTCGCCGCGTGCGTCGGCGAAGCCGGCCACCGTCCCGGTGGGATCCGTGGGGCGGCTGCCGGAGACCGCGTACACCGTGCCCGAAGTGCCGAGGCTCAGCACCGGCGTGCCGGGACGCAGGCCGAGCCCGAGGGCGGCCGCCGCGTTGTCGCCCGTGCCCGGGGCCACCAGCGTGCCCTTGGAGAAGGGCAGTTCGCCGCTGCCCCGTACGGTGCCGACGACCTCCCCGGGGCGGACGACGCGCGGCAGCAGAGCAGGGTCGAGCCCGACGAGGTCGAGGATCTCCTCGTCGTACGTCTCCGTCGCCGACGCCCACCACCCCGTTCCGGAGGCATCGCCCCGGTCGGTCGTGCCGGTCCCGGTGAGGCGTTCGGTGAGGTAGTCGTGGGGCAGGCGGACGGCCGCGGTGGCGCGGGCCGCTGCCGGTTCGCGTTCGGCGAGCCAGGCCCACTTGGTCACCGTGAAGGAGGGCCCCGGCACACTGCCGACGCGCTCGGCCCATGCCTTCGGGCCGCCGAGGCGGTCGACCAGGGTGCGGGCCTGCGCCGCCGAGCGCACGTCGTTCCACAGCAGCGCGGGCCGTACCGGCCTGCCGTTCGCGTCGAGGGTGACAAGGCCGTGCTGCTGGCCGCCGACCGACACGGCCGCGGCCTCGCGTGCCGCGTCACCGCACTGGTGCAGCGCCGCGCTGAGGGCGCTCCACCACTCCTCAGGGTCGCTCTCGCGAGCCGCGCCCGAGCTGACGCCGTGCGGCGCCTGACCGCGCGCCACCACCCTGCCCGTCGCGGCGTCGACGACCAGGACCTTGGTGGACTGCGTGGAGCTGTCCACGCCGACGACGAGCGGACCGTCGGCTGCTGGTGCTGATGACATCGGGGGTCTCCGTTCCCGCGGCTCTTTCCGGGTGCTTCCGGACTTCTCTCCGTCCGACCTTCCCAGGGATGCCTCCGGATACTAATTTGTTAAGTGCCATGACGAAATAGTCGTGGCGGCCGCATCTGAGCCCACGGCACAGCCGCGTCCGGTCCGCCCCGCCGCCCGCATCAGCCATCCAGGGAGCCGCACATGACGTACCAGCCCACTCCTGAGGACAAGTTCACCTTCGGCCTGTGGACCGTCGGCTGGCAGGGAAGGGACCCGTTCGGAGACGCCACACGCGCGCCCCTCGAACCGGCCGACTCCGTACGGCACCTGGCCGAACTGGGTGCCTACGGAGTGACCTTCCACGACGACGACCTGATCCCCTTCGGGGCCACGGACACCGAGCGCGAGTCCCACATCAAGCGCTTCCGCCAGGCGCTCGACGCGACCGGCCTCGTCGTGCCGATGGCCACCACGAACCTGTTCACGCACCCCGTCTTCAAGGACGGCGCATTCACCGCCAACGACCGCGACGTGCGCCGCTACGCCCTGCGCAAGACGATCCGCAACATCGACCTCGCGGTAGAGCTCGGCGCACACACCTACGTCGCATGGGGCGGCAGGGAAGGCGCGGAGTCCGGTGCCGCCAAGGACGTGCGCGACGCTCTGGACCGGATGAAGGAGGCATTCGACCTGCTCGCCGAGTATGTGACGGAACAGGGATACGACCTGCGCTTCGCGATCGAGCCCAAGCCGAACGAGCCGCGCGGCGACATCCTGCTGCCGACCGTCGGACACGCCCTTGCCTTCATCGAGCGCCTGGAGCGCTCCGAGCTGTTCGGGGTCAACCCCGAAGTGGGCCACGAGCAGATGGCCGGCCTCAACTTCCCGCACTCCATCGCCCAGGCGCTGTGGGCGGGCAAGCTCTTCCACATCGACCTCAACGGCCAGACCGGCATCAAATACGACCAGGACCTGCGCTTCGGGGCGGGCGATCTGCGGAGCGCCTTCTGGCTGGTCGACCTCCTGGAGAGGGGTGGTTACGAGGGCCCGCGGCACTTCGACTTCAAGCCGCCGCGCACGGAGGACTACGCGGGTGTGTGGGAGTCGGCGGCCGGGTGCATGCGCAACTACCTGATCCTGCGGGAGCGTTCCGTCGCGTTCCGCGCCGACCCGGAGGTCCAGGAGGCCCTGCGCGCCGCACGTCTCGACGAACTGTCGTTGCCCACCGCTGAGGACGGCCTGAGCGGGCTGCTCGCCGATCGCGGCGCCTTCGAGGACTTCGACGTCACGGGTGCCGCCGCCCGTGGCATGGCCTTCGAACGTCTCGACCAGCTCGCCATGGACCACCTCCTGGGGGCGCGCGGCTGACCCCGAAGCGTCACTTCGGGTGCATCAACTTCTGCACAGGGGTCGCGTCTTGACCGGCGCGAGGCGACTCTTGACGGTATGGCCATGCCGCCCGTACCGCCGCAGCCTCCTCCTCCGCCGGGTGACGCGCCCCCGCCAGGTGACGGCGGCTTCGGTCCGCCCGGAGGCGGGTACGGACCGCCGCCGGGCGGTGGGGGATGGCCTCCTGAAGGAGGCGGCGGCCTGCCTCCGGACGGCGGCGCCTGGCCGCCGTCGCCACCGCCCGGAGGGCCTCCGGGACGGCGCAACGGGCTCTTCATCCTGCTCGCCGTGATCATCGCGGTGGGAGCCGTCGTCGCGGTGGTTCTGGTGGCCACCAGCGGCGATGAATCCCCGGGCAAGAAGGGACCGTCCGAGAGCAGCGAGAGCTCGGGCGGCAAGCCCACGCCGTCGCTGAGCATCCCGTCGCAGATCCCGTCGGAACTTCCTACGGAGGTCCCGTCCAACCTGCCGAGCGGCCTGCCGTCAGACTTCCCCAGCGATCTGCCGACCGATCCGGATGACCTGGAATCTCTGATTCCGTCGGCCGCGGGCAACTAGTCGGCGGCGGACAGTTTCAGAGGCCCTTCGGTAGCCGCACGTACGTCACGGTGGTCTCGACTCCGCTGTCCACGAGGCGGCCGTCCTTGTCGAAGGCCTCGGGGCCGTCGGTCATCCCGAAGTCGTTGTCGTTGATCAGGGCGAGGGTGCGACTGTTCACGAGGGCCACACCCTCGATCTTGTCGGGCACTCCCTCGACGGCGCCCAGGTCGACCACGAGGCGCTTCTTCAGGACGGGCACTCCGGAGCCGGCCGGATCGTCGAGCTGCTCCAGGGTGGGCTCCGTGGCGGCGTCGTCCCACCGGTCGCCGAGGATGTCGGAGCCGGGGTCCAGCTTCACCGTCTGCAGCCGCGCGGCCTTGTCGGTGCGCTCCTCTACGAGGAGCCGGTCACGACCGACGGCCACTACGGAGGAGATCTTCAGCTCGGACGTGTCGTCCTCGCCCGGGTCGACGACCCCCACCGGGTCGAAGCGGTACGCGTACTCGGCGGTGACCGCCTGCTTCTTCGGTGAGAAGCGCAGCAGCCGCGTCGTCCGCGAGCCCTCACCGGCGTCCTCGTCGGGGACGGACAGCGGGCTCTGCACCGCCATCACCAGGTCCCCGCCCGGCAGTTGGGCGAGCCCTTCGAAGCCGCGGTTGACCTTGCGGTGCAGCAGGATGCCGGGCAGTGCCTCGGCCACGGGGTAGTCCGCCCCGGACAGCTTCAGGCCCTGCGGCACATAGCGCTTGAGGACCTTGCCGCGCGCGGAGACGTGGACGAGCGAGGGGCCGTACTCGTCGACCAGCCAGAAGCTGCCGTCGTCGGCCCGCACGATGCCCTCGGTGTCCAGACCGTTCGGGTCGTACGTCAGAGGGGTCTTGGCGTCGTACGTGTACGGAGCCTCATCACGCCCCTCCTGATTGGGCAGTCCGGTGACGGGTTTTCCGGAGGACGTCGTCAGCGGCAGCGCGTCGATGACCTTCACGGTGTCTCCGGAGACACGGACCTTCACGATCGCCGGATCGAAACCGGGGACGGGAAAGGTGCGCCGCTTTTTGCCGTCCACCTTGATCTGGCCGTTGGGCCCCCGGTCGGTGACCGTCCAGAACTCGCCCTTGCGGCCAGCCGGATAGATGTCGCTGCCTATGCCGCCGAGACGCACGTCCCGGTCGTCGTCCACCGTGCCGGGCACCAAGGAGTTGCTGAAGGTGCCCAGCGGGATGTCGCCCAGCGTCGCGGTCGAGGTGATCCGAGGCGCCTTCTCCTTGCCGCCGGTCTGCGCGCCTGTGGCGGTTCCGGTCACCACTACCGCCGCGATCACGGCGATCGGCACACCCACGGCGAGGGAACGGCGGACGCGACGCTGACGGGCGGCGTGCGGGGACATGGGTGCCTCCTGGGGCGCGAGTTCGGTGACAGCGGTCAGACTTCGCCGTCGCCACGAACGCAAGGAGGCGGAGAGGTGAACGTGAGGGGGCATGCCGACGGCGCCTCCCGCGAGGGGCAGGAGGCGCCGCCGTCCGCCATCGTCCGGTCAGCAGTGGTTGGGCACGCTGTCCTTGTCGCCCCCCTTCAGGTGGATCGCGCTGACGCGTTCAGGAGGGTCGTGTCCGTGACCCGATGCCCCTGAAACGGTGCGGTCCACGCTCCCGGATGACATGGCCGCGCTCAATCCCTGATCAGGGCGAGTCCACGCGCGGGTGTTCCCGGCGCGTGGACACGAGGCATGGACGCGCCGGGCGCCGCCGGATGCGTTTCGGCCAAGGGGGACGTGCGGTGTGCCGTGGAACTTCAGCGGTGTGGTGGGGGGGGGGGGGGGGCCCCCCCCCCCCCCCGGGGGGGGTGGGTGTGAGACAAAAACACACCCACCCCAAACCACCAGCACTCGGTTGTGT
>NZ_JBHYIG010000043.1:0-41798 GCF_042740015.1 Streptomyces sp. NPDC059037 | reverse complement strand
CCGTTCGGTGCCAACACAGCCCGCCGTGGCGGAATCACCGAACACCGGGGCGCCGCGCAACAATGCGCGGCGCCCTGGACTCATTTCATCCTTTTTCATGACTAATCCGTCGCATGGCGGACGTCCCGCGCGGACCAGCAACACCACGGCGGGCCGCGAATGCACCCGATCCGACCAGCGACGACGGCTCCAGAGCCGGGTGGGTAACCTCTGCGCTGTGACCGAAGACCACTCCCACCAGTTCGAACGCGGTACCGACGGCCCGAAGGTGATCGTCGTCGGGGTCGACGGCTCGGACTCCTCGCTCCGGGCCGCCGCCTACGCCGGAGGGCTCGCCCGACGGCAGCGTGCGCTGCTCGCCGTCGTCTACGTCCAGCCGGTGATGGCCGCCGGTGCCGCGCTCGGCGCCCCCGTCGCCGAGACGACGGACGAGATCGCCGAGGGCCTGATCGCCGAGATCCGGGCGGCGACCGAGCGGGTGAAGGGGATATTCGACGTGCGCTGGGAGTTCCACACCTTCCGCGGCGACCCCTACAGCGGTCTGGTCAAGGCGGCGGACGATCTCACGGCCGACGCCGTGGTCGTCGGGGCCTCCGAGCAGGCCGGGCACCGGATCGTCGGATCGGTCGCGGTACGCCTGGTCAAGGCGGGCCGCTGGCCCGTCACCGTCGTGCCGTAGCGGTGGTTCCTCGGCCCTCGCCCGCCAGAGTGCTGAACCCTCACATATGTGGGGGGTGTGGTGTCTGTCGCCGCGAGCCCGCCTGCGCCATCATGATCCGCCATCAGCTCATGGCCGTCCGCGAAGAGGTGGAGCTCATGGCGGGACTCCGTATGGGGCAGGGCGTGCTGCGCCGCAAGCCCATCGAACACATCGAAGAGACCGAGTCGGGAGCGGCCGGCGGTCTCTCCCGGTCGCTCGGTCTGTGGCAGCTCACGGCGATCGGTATCGGCGGCATCATCGGCGCGGGGATCTTCACCCTCGCCGGGACGGTGGCCAACGGCACGGCCGGACCGGCCGTCCTGATCTCCTTCCTCATCGCCGGTGTCGCGAGCGCGGCCGCGGCCTTCTCGTACGCCGAGTTCGCGGGCCTCATCCCGAAGGCCGGATCGGCGTACACGTACGGCTATGTGGTGCTCGGCGAACTCGCGGGCTGGTTCATCGGCTGGGACCTGCTCCTGGAGTACACGGCGATCGTGGCGGTGGTCGCGATCGGCATCTCCGGCTACTTCAACTTCCTGCTCAACGACATGGGCGCCGAGCTCCCCACCTGGATGCTGGGCGCGCCGGGGACGGGCGACGGGCACAAGGTCGACCTGTTCGCCGCGGTGCTCTGCCTGCTCATCGCGTATCTGCTGACCCTCGGCATCAAGAACGCGGCGCGGTTCGAGATGGTCGTCGTGGTCCTGAAGGTCATCGTCGTGATCGTGGTGATCGCGGTCGGGTTCTTCCACATCAACACCGACAACTACAGCCCGTTCTTCCCCTTCGGGGTCAGCGGTGCGTTCACGGGTGCGGCGACGGTCTTCTTCGCGGTCTTCGGGTACGACGCGATGAGCACCGCCGCCGAGGAGTCCAAGGACGCCCAGCGCCACATGCCGAAGGCGATCCTCTACTCCCTCGCCATCTCGATGGTGCTGTACGTGCTTGCGTGCCTCGTCCTCACCGGCATGCAGAGCTACAAGGACATCGACCCGGAGAGCGGGTTCTCCACCGCCTTCAAGTCCGTGGGGCTCGGCGGTCTCGCCGATGTCATCGCGGTCGGCGCGATCATCGGCATCCTCACCGTGATGTTCACGTTCATGCTCGGCGTCACCCGCGTGTGGTTCAGCATGTCGCGCGACGGGCTGCTGCCGAAGTGGTTCGCCAAGACGCACCGGACCCGCCATGTGCCGACGCGCGTGACCTGGATCGTCGGGTTCGCGTCGGCCGCCATCGCCGGGTTCCTCCCGATCGGCGAGGCGGCCGAGCTGACGAACATCGGCATCCTGCTCGCGTTCGTCGTGGTGTGCGTCGCGGTGATCGTGCTGCGCTACAGGCAGCCCGATCTGCCGCGGACGTTCCGCTGCCCCGGAATGCCGGTGGTGCCGGCGATCGGGGTCGTCTTCTCCATCTGGCTGATCACGTTCCTGCAGTGGCAGACCTGGGTGCGGTTCGCCGTGTGGTTCGCCGTCGGCCTCGTCGTGTACTTCGGGTACTCGTACCGGAAGTCGGAGCTCGCCAAGGCCGACGTACGCGACAAGACGCTCTAGCGGATCAGGCGCTCTTCTCGATCGAGAGGGCGAACTCCTTGGCCATCTGGTCCAGGCCCTTGTTCTTCCACTCCGCCCAGAACGGCTTCCACTCGCTCAGCTTCTTGCGGCCGCTGACGATGTCGTTGACGAGGTCCCCCGCCTCGGTCTGCATGCGACCGTAGTGCTGGGTGTACGCGTCGGAGTAGTGGCCGACCACCGGGTTCTGGATGGCGGTCGCAAGGAGCTTCTTCTCGGCGGCGTACACGTCCTTGACGTCCTGGGCGCGCTCGTCGCCGGGGAAGCTCGACGCGATGATCGCGAAGGGCGAGGTCGTCGACGTCTGCAGTCCGCTGAAGAGGCCCTCGACCTGCTGCTTGCCCTGCTTGGTGCGGGTGGGGAAGCCGTTCTTGTCGTACGTGAAGTCCTCGCCCTCGGTGCCGTATTCGAGGAACTCGCGCTCCTTGCTGCCGAAGGGCGCCGCCAGGTAGTTCAGGACGTCGAGCAGCATGCGCACCCGCTTCTCGTCGCCCTTCTTGACGGCGGTGTAGCCGATGGTGCCCAGGTGGTAGTGGTGGTTGGGCTTCCGGCCGCCCGCGGCGAAGGGGATCAGGATCTCGGCGGCAAGCCCGGGGTCCTGGACGCGGGTGTCCTTGCGGGCGTTGAAGGGGTTCGCGAAGACGCAGGCGCCGATCGAGCCCTGCGCCATCTTGGTGTACGCGTCGGCCATCTTGGGGTTGCCCGGGTAGAAGACCCCGGCCTTCTTCAGCTTCAGGACGAAGTTGAGGGCTTCCAGGTACTCGTCCGTGTCCTGGAACCAGGTGAGCGAACCGTCCTTGTTCTGCCGCCACTTGTTGGGAGCGCCGAAGCACTGGCTCATCACGCTGGCGGTGTTGACGTAGATCGGCTCGAGGGCCCAGACCTTGTCGCCGGTGACCTCCTTGCACTTGGCGAGGAACTCATCGGGACTGCTCGCCTGGATGCCGTCCGCCTTCGCCCAGACCTTGGGATTGCCGCCGAAGACCTGGCCGAACGCGGGGTACGGGACGGGCGCGCCCCAGATCTTGCCGTTCACCACGGCCGTCTTCCAGTGCGCGGGCGTCATCGCGGCGAGGTTCGGATACCTCTTCACCGCGTCGCCCGAGACGTACTCGGTGATGTCGGCGCACTTGGCTTCAAGCAGCTCGGCGATGTGCTGGATGCCCTGGTTGGGCGGTATCCACAGCAGGTCGGGCAGGTCGCCGCCCGCGACGACCGCGGAGAACTTCTCCTCGTAGCCGGGGTCGGTGCCCAGGATCGCGGTCAGGTCGACGCCGAGTTCCTTGTCCAGCTTCTTCCAGTACGCGTTGGAGCCCTTGGGGGTCGGCGGCTGCGTCCAGATCTCCGTGAGCATCGTGATCTTCGAGCCGTCGCCCGGGGTCTTGGCGACGCTCTGCACCAGGTCCTTGGGGTACGAGAGGAACCCCGCCGAGAGGCCCTTCGCGTTCGGCGCCAGGTCGGGACTGATCCCGGCGAAGGGAACGTACGAAGGCAGCTTCACCTTCGACGATGCCGCCTCGCCCGTCTTCTTCGTCGAGGAGCCGCAGCCCGTCAGCGAGGTGGCGGCCGCGCCCGCGGCGACGGCGGTGGAGAGGCTGAGGAAGGTGCGTCGGGACATGCCTGTCATGGGAATCTCCGCGAAGGGTGTCAGGGTCTGGCAGCGGACGGGGGGTTCAGCCCTTGATGGCGCCGGTGAGCACGCCCTTGGTGAAGTACTTCTGCAGGAACGGGAAGAGCAGCAGGATCGGGATGAGCGCGATCATGACGACGGCCATGGAGATCGACTGCTGGGGAGGCATGTTCGTGACGCCCAACTGGTCGCCCGTGATGGACTTGCCCTGCACGACGTAGGTGCGCAGGACCAGTTGGATGGGCCACTTGCCCGAGTCGTTGAGGTAGAGCATCGCGTTGAAGAAGGCGTTCCAGTACGTCACCGCGTAGAAGAGGCCGACGACGGCGACGACGCCCTTGGAGAGCGGGAGCACGATGCGGGTCAGGATCCGCCAGTCGCCGGCGCCGTCGATCCGCGCCGCCTGGTAGAGCTCCTCGGGGATGTTCATGAAGAACGCGCGCAGGACGACCAGATTGAAGGCGTTGATCATGACGGGGAGGATCAACGACCAGTAGGAGTCCAGGAGTCCGAGCTCCTTGACCACCACGTACATCGGGACCATGCCGGGCACGAAGAGCAGTGTGAACAGGACCATCAGGAGGATCGGCTTGCTGCCGGGGACGCCGCGCTTGCTGAGGGCGTAGGCGAGGGCGATCGTCGTCAGGAGCGAGAGGGCCGTGCCGACCAGGGTGATCAGGACGCTGACGACGACGGCGCGCGAGACGATGCCTCCGGAGAGGATCGTGCGGTACGCGTCCAGGGTCGGCTCCGCGGGGAAGAGGACGAAGCCGCCCGCCGCGGTTATCTCCTTGCGGGAGGCCAGGCTGGTGGAGAGGACCGTGACGAACGGCAGGATCATCACGGCGCAGATGACGGTGATGACGACGGCCTTGGCGGTCGAGCCGATCTTCGTCGGCGGCTCTTCCCAGGCGGGCCGCTCCTCGCGGGCCGCGCGGGTGCGCAGGGGGGATCCGAAGCTGCTCATTTGCTGTACACCCCGTGCTCTCCGAAGGCGTGGGCGACCTTGTTGGCGCCGTAGATCATCAAGGCTCCGACCACTCCCTTGACCAGTCCTGCCGCGGCGCCGACGCCCCAGTCGCCGTAGACGACGCCGTGGTAGTAGATGTACGTGTCGAGGACTTCCGCCGCGCGGGCGCCGACCGCGTCGCGCTGGAGCAGGAACTGCTCGAAGCCGACGGACAGTACGTCGCCGAGGCGCAGCACGAGCAGCATGATCGTGACGCCGCGCACCGCGGGCAGGGTCACATGCCACATGCGGCGCCAGCGTCCGGCGCCGTCGACGGCCGCCGACTCGTACAGGGACTGGTCGACGCTGGCGAGCGCCGCCAGGTAAATGATCATGCCCCAGCCGATGTCCTTCCAGATCACCTGACCGGTGATCAGGAGCGGGAAGGTGCCGGGGTCGGTCATCACCTCCAGGGCCGACATGCCGTGGTCGCGCAGGTAGTTGCTCAACAGGCCCGCGCCGCCGAGTACTTGCTGGAAGAGCGCGACGACGAGCACCCAGGAGATGAAGTGCGGCAGATAGACGACGCTCTGCACGAACTTCTTGATGCGCGGGCTGACCAGGCTGTTGATAAGCAGGGCGAGGGCAAGAGGTGCAGGGAAGAAGAAGATCAGCTGGAGCGCGGCGAAGGCCAGGGTGTTGCGGACCGCCTCCCAGAACGCGGGGTCGGCGAAGAGCTCCTGGAAGTTGGCGAGGCCCACCAGCGGGCTTTCCTTGAAGCCGATGAAGGGCTGGTAGTCCTGGAAGGCGACGATGTTGCCGAGCATCGGCACGTAGAAGAAGACCAGGAAGAAGAGCAGGCCCGGGGCCATCAGGGCGAGCATCACCCAGTTGTTCCGCAATCGGACGCGGAGCGGGACGCGGCGGTGGCGCTGCGGGCCCTTCGATGTCGCGGCTGACGCGGGTGGTGGCGACGCGGCCTTGGGCCTGCGCAGCGTTCCTTGGGATGTCACACGTACTCCCTGGCCTGACGGCACGACGGAATAGGGAAGTCGGCATCCGGCTAATTAGGAAGCCAACTTGCCGAATGAGAGCCACATCATCGAAGCGCGGCTCAGTTCCGTCAACCACCTGTCGGACCTAGAGAGTTGGACTTTTCTGCGCGGCGTGATCGATGTGTTCCAGTGCGAGGCGGGCTGCCCCGATTGCGGTCGATTCCTCGCCGAGTACGGAAGTTTGCACCGTCGGCGCATAGGGGCTGAGCCCGCCGAGCCGTTCCGCGAACGGCTCGCTGAGCAGGGCGCCCGCGCGGGAGATGCCGCCGCCGAGCACCACGGACTGCGGGTCGAGTACGGCGACATGGCGGGCCAGGCTGTCGGCGAGCGCCTCGGCGAACGCGCGCAGCGTGTAGCGGGCCCCGCCGTCACCGGCCGCCGCGGCGGTCACCACCGCCCGTGCCGCGTTCTCGCGGGTGGGCCGGTCCGCGCCGTCGTGGCCCGCGAACCAGTCGAGAAGCCGCTGGTAGCAGTTCCCCCAGCCGTCCCCGGCGACCATCTCGCCCGCCGCGCCGTGGTGTCCGCGGTGCAGCTCGCCGCGCAGCCACAGGCCGATGCCGAGGCGGTTGCCGACGTACAGGTACACGCAGTCACGGGCGCCGACCGACACTCCCCCGGTGCACTCGGCGAGGGTCGCGAGCTGGATGTCGTTGCCCACGACGACCGGGCCGTGGGTGTCGTCGGCGAGCTCGCGGGTCAGGTCGCGGCCCGTCCAGTCCGGCAGCGAGTCGCTCTCCACCACCCGTCCCCGCGCGTCCACCATGCCGCTGGTGCCGACGCCGGTGGCCAGCGGGCGCACGCCTGCCGCCGCCGGCTGGGCCAGACAGCCCGCGATCGCCTCACGGACGGCGTCCAGGCGCCGGGGCCCCGGCAGTTCGGGCGTGACGGCGACGCGCTGGGTGGCCACGGTGCGGCCGAGCAGATCGGCCGCGTGCACCAGGATCTTGTGCGCGCCGATGTCCACGCCGAGCACATGGGCGGCCTCGGCACGGAAGCGGAACCTGCGGGCCGGCCTGCCCACGCTGCCGCTGCCGGGCGTCAGCTCCACCAGACGGCCCTCGCGCAGGAGCTGGGCCGTGAGGTCCTGCGCCGTGGGCCGCGAGACGCCGATCAGCGCGGCGAGTTCGGGCACGGTGATCTCGTCGCGCTCGCGCAGCACGCGCAGGGCGGCGGCCGCGTTCAGGCGGCGCAGCAGCGACGGGTCTCCACTCATGGGTTCCCCCTTCATGGATTCCCCCGGCTGCTTCATGGACTCCCCCGCCTGGGCTCCCCGATTCAAGGCGTCCCCCTTGACATCGCGATCGGTTGATCTCCAGTGTGACCCCGGAGAGATTGAGAAACTTACCTAATAAACAGCGCCCTTGGGGGAGCACAGATGGGTGAGACCGGTCATCCGGAGCTGGCATGCGGGATCGGCTCCTGGGACAGCGACGTCTACGGCAACCACCGGCTGCTCGTGCGCGCCGACGCCTCCGACACCGCGGCGCCCGCCGTCGCGGCCGAACTTCCGTGGCGGCGCCAGGATCCGGACCCCGCGTCCGTCGACGTGATCGTCGTGGGCCCCTCCGGAGAGCGCGTGCGCAACACGGTCGCCCTGGAGGTGACGGACGAGGCGGGGCGCATCGCCTTCGAGCCGGTGGACGGCCCCGGCACCTACGCCGTGCACTATCTCCCGTACGCGCACACGGGCAAGCCGTACTACCCGCAGGCCGACTACCGCAGGCCGACCAGGACCGCCGACCCCGGCTGGGTCCACCGCTGCGGCCTGCACGACGCCGCCGGGTGGGAGAAGCTGCCGCGCGCCGAGGCCTTCGGATACGAGGCGGCGAGCGCGGTCGACTCGTTCGCACCGCTGGGCTTCGCGGCGACGGCGGAAGAACGGGATCGCCTCCAACAGGCCCATGCCGCCGAGCAGTTCCTCCTCTTCGGCGAGGACAGGGCACATCCGCTCGGCCGCTACCACCGGCTGCCCGCGCGCTGGGCACAAGCCACCCCCTTCGCACCGCACACGGTCACGGCCGACCGGGGCGAGTTCCGCGCACTCCAGGTCGGCGTGTACGCACTCGGGGACCTGACGGACGTACGCGCCGAGATCCGCGGGCTGCCCTTCGCCGCGCGGTGCCTCAGCACGGGCGGCACCGACGCGCGGGGCCGGGCCTTCGAGCGGCCCGTCGGGCTCGACGCGGGGCGGGCGGGCGCGCTGTGGTTCGGCGTGGAGGTGCCCGAGGAGGCTGAACCGGGCCTGTACGAGGGCGAGATCGCCGTCCAGGCGTCCGGCGCCCCGGAGCGGATCCTGCCGCTGCGGCTCGCCGTCGCCGAGGACGTCGTCGCCGACGGCGGTGCCGGGGAGCCGTGGCGGCTCGCGCGGCTCGGCTGGCTGGACTCGGCGTACGCGCAGGACGACGAGGTGGTGGCGCCGTTCACCCCCGTCGAGGCCGACGGACAGCGCCTGGCGATCCTCGGCCGCACGGTCGAGCTCGGCCCGGACGGACTCCCCCAGCGGATCGTCTCCACGTACACCCGGAGTGTCACGCGCACCGACGGACCGGCGCGTGAGCTGCTCGCCGCGCCGATCACACTCGACCTGGGCCGCCCCCTGGAACGGGAGCCGCTCACCGTCGACCAGCCGGGCCCGGCACGGGCGCGCTGGTCCACGCGGGCGACCGGACAGGACGTACTCCTGTCCGTCCAGGGCGAGTTGGAGGCGGACGGCTTCCTCGTCGTACGCGCCACGGTCGAGGCGAGCGCCGACACCGAGCTGGACGTGACACTGGACGTGCCGGTCCGTGAGGAGGTCGCGCGGTACGCGATGGGGCTCGGCCTGACCGGCCGGGCGTGCCCGACGGCGTACGACTGGAACTGGGACACCCCCACCCGCAACCAGGACGCGTTCTGGCTGGGCGACCCGGCCGCGGGCCTCCAGCTGAGCCTGCGCGACGAGCACTACGCGCGGCCGCTCAACACCAACTACTACCGGGAGAAGCCCCTGCGTACGCCGCGTTCCTGGGCGGGCGACGACGGGGCGGGCGGGGTGCGGCTGCGCACGGAGGAAGGAGTCCGGCGGCTGACCGCCTTCAGCGGTCCGCTGACGTTGCGCGCCGGGGAGAGCCGGTGCTTCGAGTTCCGGCTGCTCCTGACCCCGTTCAAGCCGCTGGAGCCTGGCCGGCAGCTGTCCGAGCGCTACTTCCACGCGTACGCGTCGCCCGCGGAGATCGCCGAGTACGGCGCGAACGTCGCCAACCTCCACCACGCGACGCCGCCCAACCCGTACATCAACGATCCGCTGCTCGGCGCGGACGCGCTGCGCTCGTACGTGGCGGAGGCGCATCGGCTCGGGGTCCGGGTCAAGGTGTACGACACGGTGCGCGAACTGACGCGGCACACACCGGAGTTGCCGGTCCTCGCCGGGCTCGGGGACGAGATCTTCGCGCCGGGTCCTGGGGGTGGGCACGCGTGGCTGCGGGAGCATCTGGGCGGTGACTATGTCCCCGGCTGGGTGGCGCCCGACGTGGGAGACGTCGCGGTCGTCACGTCGGGCGACTCGCGGTGGCACAACTCCTATGTGTGCGGGATCGAGCGGCTGCGGCGGGTGGTGGGGGTGGACGGGCTCTACCTCGACGACGTGGCGTACGACCGGACGACGATGAAGCGGGTGCGGAAGGCGCTGGGCGGGGCGGGGGCGTCACCGCCGCTCGTCGATCTGCACTCCTGCAATCAGTTCCGCGAGGCGGACGGGTACGCGTCCAGCGCGAATCTGTACGCGGAGCTGCTTCCGTACGTGGACCGGCTGTGGCTGGGCGAGCTCTTCGACTACGAGGACGGCGCCGGGGCGGACCCCGCCTACTGGCTCGTGGAGATCTCCGGGATTCCGTTCGGGCTGATGGGCGAGATGCTGGAGGGCGGGGGAAATCCCTGGCGGGGGCTGGTCTTCGGGATGACCGGGCGGGCGCCGATGGTGGATGTGCGGGGGTTGTGGCGGGCCTTCGATCAGCTTCGGCTGCCGGAGGCGGAGATGACGGGGTGGTGGGCGTCGCCGTCCGTTCGCACGGGGCGGGAGGACGTGCTTGCCACGACCTGGGAGGGGCCTGGCGGGACGGTGGCGGCGGTTGCCTCGTGGGCGGCGGGGCCGGTGGACGTCGTGCTGACGTCGGCCGCCGGGCAGCCGGTGGCGGCGTACGCGCCCGCGGTCGAGGGCTTCCAGCCCGAGCGGAGGTTCGCGGCGGGCGAGGCGGTGCCGGTGGCGCCCGGGCGGGGGTGGTTGCTGCGGATCGGGTAGGGGGCGGGTACGTCCGGGGGCCGGCCCAAGCGGCTTTGGCGAAGTCCGGTGCGGTGCGGGCGCGCCCCCGAAGGGGCGCGGGGAACTGCGCGACCAGCCACGACACAGCCGCAGACGAGCGACGGCACCCTCGCTGCACTTCCCGCGGAGCGCTCAGTGGCCGACCCGCTCGGCGATGAGCCGTCGGTAGTTCGGGCACTGGGTGACGTCCTCGTACGCGCAGTTGAGGCCATCCTCGATGAGCTCCAGTGATGCCTGCGCCGCCGCGATGGTCGACCGGAGCTCTTCGGCCGCGGGGCGCAGGATCTTGTGCCGGGTGGGGCGGTCGACGGTCGCGGACAGACTCCTGATGGTCGTCAGGCCGAGGCCTGCCTCCTTCAGGATCAGGATCGTCGCCACACGGGTGAGGTCGTCCGCGCCGTAGCGGCGGCGCCCGCCGGCGTCGCGTCCGGGGTGCAGCAGGCCCACCGTCTCCCAATGCCGCAGCACATGCGTGGCCAGGCCGAACCGTGCCGCGATGGCGCCGATGCTCAACGTGCCGGTGCCGCAGCCGTCTTCGCTTGACTTCATGCCGACATTAAGTCGCAGCATGACGCCCATGTCCAAGAATCAGGAAGCGGTGCGAGAGCGCCGCGACACCGAAGCCCTGCTGGCCGTCCTCGACGCCGCGGACCGGCTGCCGAGCGCCACTCGGCTGCGGGACCGCTCCTACGAGCTGCTGTCTCTCGTCCCGGGATCGACCGTCGTGGACGTCGGCTGCGGCGGTGGTCGGGCCGTCGCCGAGCTGGCCGAACGCGGCGTCCACGCGGTGGGGGTGGACCCCGGCCCGGAGATGCTGGCCGCGGCCCGTGGGCGGTGGCCGGGGGCCGAGTTCCGGGAGGCGGGGGCGGAGGATCTGCCGTTCGCCGACGGCAGCGTCCGCGGCTACCGTGCCGACAAGGTCTTTCACGTACTGCGGGAGCCGGGGCGCGCGGTGGCGGAGGCGCGACGGGTGCTCTGTCCGGGCGGCAGGATCGTCCTGGTCGGTCAGGACTGGGACGCCATCATGATCGACTCTGCTGACGCGGAGCTCACCCGCACGATCGTGCACGCCCGCGCCGACCGCCTGGGCACGCCCCGCGCCGGGCGCCAGTACCGCGGCCTCCTCCTGGACGGCGGCTTCGACGATGTCACGGTCGAGGCGCACACCAGCGTGTTCACCGACCCCGCGATGCTGTCGCTGCTCACGAGGCTCGCCGAACCGGCCTGCGCGAGCGGCGCCGTCGACCGTGCACGGGCGGACGAGTGGCTCGCCGAACAGCGCCGACGCGCCGAGACCGGCCGCTTCCTCGTCGCCATCCCGTTCTTCGTGGCTGCCGCCTCCGTCCCTGCCTGAGCAGGCGCTGTCCGGTCCGTCGGCTACCGGCCCATCACCAGGCCCTGCTTCCCCGCCCCGCGGCTCAGCACCACCCTGCGGATGCGGTCCCGGACGTCGCCGACGTCCGCCCCGCGCGCCAACGCGGCGTTCAGATTCACGACCCGGCCCGTGTCCGTGTCGAACCACTGCGGAATGAACTCTGCCTTCTTCACCGCCCAGCGGGCGCCGGGCTCGGTCGGCGGGGCGAACGTGAAGCGGCCCAGGGTGCCCTGGTTGCCCCGGGGGTCGTTCTCGCCGTCGTGGTTGATCATGTCGCCGGCGATCTGGTCGCCCATGCCGTACACGACCCAGGTGCCGTTGACCTTCTCGTACGCCTGCGGCACATGCGCGTGCGTACCGAGGATCAGGTCGATGTCGGGGCGGCCCGCCGTCCGCGAGGACGTCAGCTGCTTGCCGAGGCTCAGCTGGCGGCGGTCCGGTGCGTCCTGCCACTCCGTGCCCCAGTGGACGGAGACCACGACCACGTCGGCGCCTGCCTTGCGGGCCGCCCGCGCGTCCGCGACGATCCGGTCGCGCTGCATGAGGTTGACCGTCCAGGGCTTGCCCTTGGGCGGCGGGTACCCGTTGGTGCCGTAGGTGTACGCCAGTTGCGCGACCTTCGCGCCGCCCGCCCGCAGCCATGCCGGGGACCGGCCCTCGGCGGCCGTGCGGCCCGAACCCGCGTGCTTGACGCCCGCCTTGTCCAGCGCGGCCAGCGTTCGGCGTACCCCCGCGGCGCCGTCGTCGAACGTGTGGTTGGAGGCGGTCGAGCAGGAGTCGTAACCGGTGGCCTTCAGGGCGCGGGCGATCTGCGGCGGGGACTTGAAGCTGGGGTATCCGGAGTAGTCGCCGTTCGCGCCGTACACCGTCTCCATGTGACAGATCGCCAGATCCGCCTTGGAGACTACGGGTTTGACGCCCGCGAGCATCGGCTCGAAGTCATAGCCGTCGCCGCCCGCGTCGGCGTTCGCCTTGTCGATGATCGAGGAGTGCGGGAGCACGTCCCCTGAGGCGATGAGAGTGAAGGCGCGGGGCGCTCCCGCGCCGCCGCCCGCCGCGGATGGCGCGGGCGGCCGTACTTCCCGATGGGCGCCGCGCGGGCCGCCGTCGCCGCCGTCCCGCTGCATTTCATGTCGCGGCTTCGGCTTGTGCTGTTGCGCGGGCTCCTCATTCGCCGTGCAGGCGGCGGCCCCGGCGAGAGTGGCTCCGATCATTACGGCCGCCAGAACGGTGGTTCCCTGCGGTGTGCGGCGTGTCATCGACCAGGCTCCGTGAATGGGGGATATTCGGCGAAACGAATCCACATTCGGGCACAAGGCCGAGTCAAGCAGCAATGCCTCCATAGTCCCTGAAACGGACTCAAAACCTTCGGCCATGTGACACGAAAGACAGAGGGCATTTGACCTGCGACGAAACCGGGGCCCGGGTCAAACCTCTGTAAAGCGCCTTGCTCGGCACCCCTGTTGAGTAATCGGCTGTCCTCATCCGTGCTTCGGATTGGGGGCCAGAGGCCGGCGACGCGCACGGACAGAGGAAGGCGAGACGGGATGCTGCACGAGAGCAGAGGAAACGCCGAGGGCCCCGGCGGCGAACTGACCGTGCCGATGGCCTGGTTGTACGCGGAGTACATCGCGGACGAATTACTGCGCACCGGCGATTTGATGCCGCCGACATCTTTCGAATACCGAGCGGGGCGTGATGCTCTGGCCCTGACTATTTTCCTCTCCGACACGCGGGGCGAACTGTCGGGCATCCGTGTGGTCTCGCAGCTGGAGACCTGGCTCTCCCTGACGGCCTATGACCAGCCGTGGCAGGACTGGGTCGCCGAGCGGATGGCCGGGCTCGCGGCGGACGCGGCCGCATCCGGCGCCCCCACGCCCGATCTGGAGCTGGCCGACCAGGCCTGGCGGTGGCTGGAGGAGACGGAGCTGCTCGCCCCTGACCTGGACGCGGTGCCGGGCGGCGGGTCGCCCGGGAGCGAGGACGACGGGCCGAAGGTGTGGACGGCCGCCTGGCGCCTGGGGCTGCCGCTGGGGCATCTGGCGATCCACTTGTTCTGATAGGTCTCGTTCTGATACGTCGCCGACCGCGCCGCCTCGTGGCCCGCGAGGCCACGCCACGACACGAATGGCTGTTCTGCCGCCGCGTCTTGAGTGATTCGGCGGTCCACTGCGTACGGAAGGGCAAGAAGCAACCTGACCCACACAGAACGCAAGGAACGCCATGAGGTCCCTGGAGCGGCATCGCGACGCCGGCGCCTACGCGCTCGGTGTCCTCGACGCGGCGGACACCTTCCGCTTCGACGATCACCTCATGGACTGCCCGGTCTGCCGTGATCTCGTCACCGAACTGACCCCCACGGCACGGCAGTTGGCGGCATACGTCCGGGTGACGCCACCGCGCGTCGACCCGCTGGCCACGGCAGGACCCGGCCTGCTCGACCGGCTGCTCGCCGATTCCGGGCGGCTGCGGCGCAGGGCGGCCGGGCGCAGGCGGTGGCTGTGCGCGGTCGCCGCGAGCGTCGTGCTCGCCGTGGCGGGGCCCGCGGTCGCGGTCCTCACCGCCGACGGCCCCGGCCCCGAGCGGATCACCGCGCGGGACGGCCGCACCGGCGTCTCGGCGACGCTCACCGCGCACGACCGCGCCTGGGGCACGGACATCGGGCTCCGTGTCCACGACCCGGAGGGCTCCCGGGTCTGCGAACTCGTCGCCATCGGCACGGACGGCTCCGAGCAGCCGGTGACCACGTGGAAGGTGCCCGCCGGTGCGCCGTCGGACGGGGTGTCGACGCAGGGCGGCGCCGCGCTCCCCCGCGCGGACATCGACCGGTACGAGGTGCGCACCACGGCGGGCAAGCACCTCCTGACGCTCGACCGCCGCTGAACCCCGCTCCTGCTGAACCCCGCTACTTGAGCAACCGTGACATCCGGCGGTCCGCGAGCCGTTTGCCGCCCGTCTGGCAGGTGGGGCAGTACTGCAGCGAGGAGTCACTGAAGGAGACCTCCCGGATGGTGTCGCCGCAGACGGGGCACGGCTCACCCGTGCGGCCGTGGACACGCAGACCTCTCTTCTTCTCCGCCTTGAGCCGGCCCGCCGCGACCTCGCGCGAGCGCTCCACCGCCTCGCTCAGCGTGGTCCGCAGCGCCGCATACAGCCCATGGGTCTCCTCCTTCGTCAGGCTCGAAGCCAGCTTGTACGGGGACATCCGGGCCGCGTGCAGGATCTCGTCGCTCTAGGCGTTCCCGACACCGGCGATCAGGGTCTGGTCCCGCAACGCGCCCTTGATCTGGCGCCGTTCGTCCGCCAGGAGTCCCGCGAAACGGTCCTCGTCGAAGTCGTCGGCAGGGGGTCCCCCTGGTCCTTAAGACCTTGGGGGAGGGTCGGGACCAGACGGGCGATGCCCGGGATCTGCGCCGGATCCTCGGTGACGTACACGGCCAGGCGCTTCTGCGTGCCGGCCTCCGTCAGGTCGAAGCCCTCGCCGGTCTCCAGCGCGACCCGCAGGGCGAGCGGGCCCTTGCCGGGGCGTGGCACGCCGTCGGGCAGCCGGTCCTTCCAGTGCAGCCAGCCGGCGCGGGCGAGATGGGCTACCAGGTGCAGGCCGTTCGCGTCGATGTCGAGGAACCTGCCGTGCCGCGCCACGCCCGTGACGAGCCGGCCTTCGAGAGCGGTGAGCGCGGGGTCGTACGTCTTGAGGACGCTGACCGCGACGGGCAGCACCCGGACGATCTCGTGGCCGACGAGGTGGTCGGTGAGGAAGGCGCGCAGCGCCTCGACCTCGGGGAGTTCCGGGATCCGCTCACTCCTGACCCTGGTCCGGCACCGTCATGCGCTTCCTCGACCCGGGCTGTCCCGCTCGGGCACGATGAACTCGCACCACACGCACTTGCCGGTCCCCCGCGAGTCCACGCCCCACACGTCCGCGAGCATGTCCACCAGGAGCAGACCGCGGCCCGACACCCCCGAATCCCCGGCCTCCCTGCGGCGGGGCAGCGCGCTTGAGGAGTCCTCGACCTCGACGCGAAGGCGCCGGTCGGGGCCGGTCAGGACGCGCAGGGTCACGATCGCCGCGCCGTCGGTGTGCATCAGGGCGTTGGTGATGACCTCGTCGGCGACCAGCTCGACATCGTCGGCGCGGTCCTTGGCCCCCCAGGCGCGGACGGCGGCCCTGATCATGTGCCGGGCCTCGGCGAGCGCCTCCGGATCGCCGGGGCCGACATGCTGCTGGAGGCGGCCTCCGGAGCGCGGCGCGTCGAGGAGGCGGCGGCGCAGGAGAAGGAGTGCCGCGTCGTCGTCGCCGCCCCGCTCGTCGACGATCGAGCAGAGCCGGTCGGCGAGCTCCTGTAGGTCGCGCGGGCCCGAGCAGGCGAGGCCGCCGAGCGCCCGGAGGCCGTCGTCGAGGTCGGCGCCCGGCTCCTCGATGAGACCGTCGGTGAAGAGCAACAGGGTCTGTCCCGCGTCGAGTTCAAGGGTGCTGACAGGGTATTCGAGACCGCCGAACTCGGCGGAGAGGCCCAGCGGGAGCCCACCCTCGACCGGCACCCTGCGGCAGCTCCCGTCGGACTCCTGTAGCAGCGGATCGATGTGCCCGGCCCGCACCAGCTGGACGACGCCCGTCGACAGATCGGCCTCGGCGTAGAGGCAGGTGGCGAAGCGCTCGGTGTCCAGCTCGTGCAGGAAGCCCGAGGCGCGGGCCATGACGGTGGCGGGGGTGTGCCCCTCGGCGGCGTAGGCGCGAAGGACGATGCGCAGCTGACCCATGACGGCGGCGGCGTGTGTGTCATGACCTTGTACGTCGCCGATGACGGCCCCGACCCGGCCGCCGGGCAGCGGGATCACGTCGTACCAGTCGCCGCCGATGTCCCGGCCGAGCGCCGCCGAGCGGTAGCGGACCGCGATCTCGGCGCCCTGGACGCCGGGGATGGTGCGCGGCAGCATCGCCTGCTGGAGGCCCTGGGCGAGGTCCTTCTCCTGCTCGTAGAACATCGCGCGCTGCAGGCTCTGCGCGATGCCGCTGCCCAGGGCGACCAGGACGTTGCGTTCCTCCTCGGTGAAGCCGGTCTTCTCCTGGTAGAGCAGGCCGAGCACGCCGATCGGCCTGGCCTGCGCGATCAGCGGCAGATAGGCGGCCGCGGTGATGCCGAGCTCGTCGATGTGCGGCCACAGCTCCGGGTACGAGGCCGCGAACTCGGCGGCCGTCTCGATGAAGCGCGGCGCGAGCGTGCGCACCACCTCGCTCATCGGATACGGCTCGTCGACACGGCTGAACTTGGTGCCCGGCACGAAGCTGCCCGTCGGCCCCTCCGCGACAAGACGGATCCGGCCGGCCTCGACCAGGCCCATGACGAGGTTCGACGCGCCCAGGTGGGCCAGGCCGTGGGCGTCCTTGAGCACGTCGATGACGTCCCGCACGGTGCGGGCGTGCGCGAGGGCCGCGGTGGTGCCCTGCACGATGCTCGTACGGCGCCGCCGGTCCTCCTCCTCGTCGGCGCGCTCGCGCCGGGCCGTGCTGTCGCCCAGCTCCTGGGTGGCGTCGCGGACGATGCCGACGATGCGGCGCGGGCGGCCCGTCTGGTCGCGTTCGATGTGCCCCTGGGTGTGCGTCCAGCGCAGCCCGCCGTCGCGCAGCCGGATGCGGAAGTAGATGCCGTAGGTCCGGCTGCCGTCCTTGAGCGCGTGCGAGACGTACGCGTCCAGGCGGTGCGCCTCGATCGGCGGAACCCGCACGGCCAGGGTCGCCGGATGGCCGTCGTACTCGTCGGCCCGCAGGTCGAAGACCTCCAGGCCCGCGGCGTCCAGGTGCATCAGGCCGCTGTCGAGGTCCCAGTCGAAGCAGCCTGTCCGGTTGAGCGCCAGGATCGGCCGCGGGTCCGCTGGCCAGCCGTCCGGCAGTGACGTGGGCGTCATGACACTTCATGATTCTTCGCTGTCGGGCCCGAGCGCGCACGCTCAGCTCTCGAAGGCGCCGGGATCGCTGGTCAGCGGGACGTCGGGCAGGGACGGTCCGTCGGGTCCTGTCTCGTCGCCGGGGTCCTGCTGCGCGGACGGGGTGTCGTCCTCCGGTGTGCTGGGCTGGTCCGTCGACGGAGTCGGCGGGGTGGGTGTGGGGCAGCCGGGCGGGGGCGGGGAGGGCGGCTTTGTTCCCGTGGCGGGGCTGGTCGTCCGGCAGTCCGCGGAGGTGGTGCCCGGGTCGGTGGGGGGCTCGCTGCTCTCCGAGTCGCTCGGCGTGGGGGGCGACGTACTCGGCGTCGGCGTGCTCGGGGTCGGGCTGCTCGGCGTCGGTGTCGGGCGCGGCGGGGGCACCCGGTGGTCGTGGTCGCCGTGGTGGTCGCCGGTCTTCCGCTCGATCCAGGTGTTGTTGACGATGTTCACGATGGTGATGTTCGTGATGATCTTCGGTGCCGGCGTCACGACGATCACCTGCGTCGGGCGGTAGCCGGGCCACGGCTTCCCCTGGTGGCTCGGGGTGCCCTGCAGCGCGACGGGCGGCTTCAGCGGGTTCCCGCAGGCGCACCGCACACGCGGCAGTCCGCGGTTGTCGACGAGGACGGCGGTGCCCGTCTGCAGCACCGACTGGTAGCTGGTGGCCTGACCACTGCGGTAGCCGTGGTTCGTGACGCGGGTGTCGGCCCGCAGCACGACGGGGGTCAGGCCGCGCAGGAAGCCGGGGATGTCGGCCTGGGAGATCCCCGACACCTGGGCGAAGGCGCGGGCCTTGCCCTGGTCGGCGGTGAGGAAGCGGACCTGGGCGTCGACGTCGCAGCTGCCGGCGGACTGTGTGCCGCCGTAGAGGCCCGGTGTGCTGCCCGAGTAGGAGCGGGCTCCCTGGTGGGCCGTGGGCGACGACGTTCCGCTCGGTGCGGGCTGCGGCGAACGGGTGACGGGCGAGGGGGTCGCCGTGGACGTGGCGGTGGAGTCGGTGAAGGGGTCGGGGCCCTCGGCGGCGGCGGGCTGCATGAACAGCTCGGACCCGCCGTCGGCGGCGTTCTTCTCGCCTCCGCTTGAGCATCCCGCGACGGCGACGGCCATGGATATCGCGAAGGCCGTCGCATAGGTCCTGGTGGGCACTCGCACCGTGCTCTCCCGCCTGTTTTCGGGCACTTTCCACCCATTCTGTGAGGGCGTCGGGACGTACGCGCAAGCCGAGGGGTGGCAGGCGCCGGGCCCGCGCGGGCAATGGGGTCTCCCCTGCTCGAGCGAAGCCGAGAGCTTGGGGAAGGGTGGCAGGCCCCGGTCCGGGCGCAAAATGGGCTTGTGCAGTGGTTCACGGCAGATCAGTACTGGCTCGCCCGACTCGTCTTCCAGCGGGCACTGGCCGCCGTCTATCTCGTCGCGTTCCTGAGCGCGGTGCTGCAGTTCCGCGCGCTGCTCGGGGAGCGCGGCATGCTGCCGGTGCCGCGCTACGTGGAGCAGGTGCCGTTCCGCCGGGCGCCGAGCCTCTTCCAGCTGCACTACTCGGACCGCTTCTTCGCCGCGGTCTGCTGGGCGGGCTGCGGGTGCGCGGCGGCGCTGGTCGCGGGGGTGGACGGGCTGCTGCCGCTGTGGGG
Source organism: Streptomyces sp. NPDC059037 (assembly GCF_042740015.1). Lineage (NCBI taxonomy): Bacteria > Bacillati > Actinomycetota > Actinomycetes > Kitasatosporales > Streptomycetaceae > Streptomyces > Streptomyces sp. NPDC059037. The sequence goes on along the minus strand of NZ_JBHYIG010000043.1, from coordinate 22,677 downwards.
CGGGATGCTCCTCTGGGTCGTGCCCTGGGTGCTCTATCTGTCGATCGTGAACGTGGGGCAGACCTGGTACGCCTTCGGCTGGGAGTCACTGCTCCTGGAGGTGGGCTTCCTCGCCGTCTTCCTCGGCAACGACGAGACCGCTCCCCCGGTCCTTGTGCTGTTCCTGCTGCGCTGGGTGCTGTTCCGTGTCGAGTTCGGGGCCGGGCTGATCAAGATGCGCGGCGACGCCTGCTGGCGCAAGCTCACGTGCCTGTACTTCCACCACGAGACACAGCCGATGCCCGGCCCGCTGAGCTGGTTCTTCCATCACCTGCCGAAGCCGGTCCACCGGATGGAGGTCGCGGCGAACCACTTCACCCAACTCGTCGTCCCTGTCCTGCTGTTCACACCCCAGCCGATCGCGACGGCCGCGGCCTGCCTGATGATCGCCACCCAGCTGTGGCTGGTCCTGTCCGGGAACTTCAGCTGGCTGAACTGGATCACGATCGTGCTCGCCCTGTCGGTCCTGGACTTCGGGGGCGTGGGCGCACCGGCCGATCCGCCCGCCGCCCCGCTCTGGTACGAGGTGGTGGTCATCGCCGCGACCGCGCTGCTCCTCGGCCTGAGTTACCGCCCGGCGCGGAACCTCGTCTCGCGCCGCCAGATCATGAACTACGCCTTCGACCCGCTCCATCTCGTCAACGCCTACGGCGCGTTCGGGAGCATCAGCCGCGTCCGCTTGGAGGTCGCGATCGAAGGCACGGCGGACACCACGCCGCGTCACGACTCGCGTTGGCTGGAGTACGAGTTCAAGGGCAAGCCGGGCGATGTGCGGCGCTGGCCCCGCCAGTTCGCGCCCTACCATCTGCGGCTCGACTGGTTGATGTGGTTCGCCGCGCTCTCCCCCGCCTACGCCCGGCCGTGGTTCGGCCCGCTGGTGGAGCGGCTCCTTGACGGCGACCGGGACACGCTGCGGCTGCTGCGCCGCTCCCCGTTCCCGCCGGACGCGCCGCCCGCGTACATCCGGGCGCGCCTGTACCGCTACCGCTACACGACCTGGCGGGAGCTGCGCGAGACGGGTGCCTGCTGGGAGCGGACGTATGTGCGTGAGTTCATGCCGCCGACGCGGGTCGGCTCGGCGGCTCAGAGGCGGTAGACGCGGGTGGCGGTCCCGGCGAACACGGCGACACGTTCCGCGTCGCTCAGCGAGTCGGTCAACTCCCGTGCCAGGTCGGTGACTTCGCCGTACGAGGCGGCCAGGGTGCAGACGGGCCAGTCGGAGCCGAACATCAGCCGGTCCGGGCCGAAGGCCTCAAGGACGGTGTCGGCGTAAGGCCGCAGATCGTCGACCGTCCAGCTCTTCGGGTCCGCCTCGGTCACCAGGCCGGAGAGTTTGCAGACGGTGTTGGGCAGCTCGGCGAGGGCACGGACGTCGGAGGCCCAGGGTTCCAGGTCACCGGACGCGATCGGCGGCTTGCCCAAGTGGTCGAGCACGAAGGTGAGTTCGGGGTGCTGCCGGGACGCCTCGACGCAGGCGGGCAGTTGATGGGGCAGCACCACGAGGTCGTAGGCGAGACCTCTGTCGGCGATCGCGTTCAGACCGCGGCGTACGTCGGGCCGCAGCAGCCACCGCGGGTCGGGCTCCCCCTGGACCTGGTGCCGGATGCCCACCAGATACTGCCTGCCGGGAAGCTCGCACAGCTCGGCGAGCGCGTCGGCGACATCGGGGCGGGTGAGGTCGGTCCAGCCGACGACACCGGCGACGAGCCCGGGGTCCGCCGCGGCAAGGGCGAGGAGTTCGGGGGTCTCCTCCGCGACGGTGACCGTCTGGACGACGACGGTCGCCGCAACCTTCGCGGCGCGGGCCTCGGGCAGCAGATCGGCCAGGGAGAAGTCCCGGCGGATGGGGGCGAGCGCGTCGCCGGTGATCCAGTCCTGGTCGCGTACGGAGAGGTCCCACACGTGGTGGTGGGCGTCGACCATCCACGCCGCCGGTTCGGCGGTCCACGCCGATTCGCTCATCACAGCTCCCATACGACGGGCAGTCCCGCCTCCGCGCCGTCGGCCGAGTAGTCGTGCACGACATCGAGCAGCTCGCCCATGCGTGCCTGCCAGGCGATGTTGACCGGCAGCTTCTCCAGTTCGGCGAGCATACGGGGGTAGTCGGCGCACTCCAGGACGTGGAAGAGGTCGGTGCCGCTGCGCCAGATCGTCCAGGAGGTGGCGCCCGCCGCGCGGATGGCGACGGTCAGCTCGTCCGGCACCTCGCGGTGGGCGGCGTCGTACTCGGCTACGCGGTCGGCGCGGACCTTGGTGTGCAGGGCGACTCTCACGCGGACTCCTCACGGGGGACGGGAACTTCGGCGGACAGCAGTCCCTCGGCCCTGACGTCCTGCCAGAAGGCGTCGGGCACCGCCCGCGCGAACTGCTCGGCCGCGTCCCGGACTTCGTACGCCGAGCGGGCGCCGACGAGGACGCCGGCGACGGACGGGTGGGCGAGCGGGAAGGCGATGGCGGCGGCGCGCAGGGTGGTGCCGTGCCGTTCGGCCATCGCCTTCAGCCGGAGGGCGCGGTCCAGGAGGCCGGCGGGCGCGGCCGCGTAGTCGTAGGTGGCGCCGGGCCTGGGGTCGGCGAGCAGGCCGGAGTTGAAGACCCCGCCGATCACCACCGCCGTGCCGTGCTTCTGCGCCGCAGGGAGCAGATCGGTGAGCGCGCTCTGGTCGAGGAGTGTGTAGCGGCCCGCGCACAGCACGGCGTCGACGTCCGTGTCGCGGACGAAGCGGGTGAGCATGGCCGTCTGGTTCATGCCGGCGCCGATCGCACCGACGACGCCCTCCGCGCGCAGCCGTTCGAGGGCCGGATAGCCCTCCCGGAAGGCCTGCTCGGCGTGGTCGTCCGGGTCGTGGAGGTAGACGATGTCGACGCGGTCCAGGCCCAGGCGGGTGAGGCTGTTCTCCAGGGAGCGGCGCACGCCGTCCGCGCTGAAGTCCCAGACGCGGCGGTGGGTGGCGGGCACGGCGAAGCCGTTGGCAAGGTCGTCGCCGACCGGCCGCCCCGCCACCGGTTCGAGGATCCGGCCCGCCTTGGTGGAGAGTGCGTACGCGTCACGGGGTCGCGCCCGCAGCGCCTCGCCAAGCCTGCGCTCCGACAGGCCCATGCCGTAGTGCGGCGCGGTGTCGAAGCAGCGGATGCCCGCGTCCCACGCGGCGTCGACCGCCGCGGCCGCCTCCTCGTCGGTGACGGGCGCATAGAGGTTGCCGATGCCGGCGGCGCCGAAGGACAGCTCGGTCACCTCGACGCCGCCGGGTCCCAGGGTGCGCCGCGCGATGCCGCTCACTGGCCCGCCGGCCGCAGTCGCAGGCCCTGCATGCCGCCGTCCACGGCGAGCGCGGTGCCGGTGGTGGCGCCGGAGAGGGGGCTCGCCAAGTAGGCGATGGCTCCCGCGACTTCGTCCGCCGAAACGAGGCGTCCGGTGGGCTGGCGGGCCTGGAGCGCGGCCCGCTCGGCGGCCGGGTCGGGCGCGGCGTCCAGGAGCCTGCCGATCCACGGGGTGTCGACGGTGCCGGGGTTGACGCAGTTGACGCGCACCCCTTCGCGTACGTGGTCGGCGGCCATCGCGAGGGTCAGCGAGAGCACCGCTCCCTTCGACGCCGAGTACAGGGCACGCTGCGGGAGTCCGGCGGTGGCGGCGATGGAGCAGGTGTTGACGATCGCCGCGCGGCCGGAGTCCCTGAGGTGCGGCAGGCAGGCGCGGCTGGTGCGGACGATCCCGAGGACGTTGACGTCAAGGACGGTGTGCCACTGGGCGTCGTCGTTGTCCTCGACCGTCCCCTGGGCGCCGATCCCGGCGTTGTTGACCAGTACGTCGAGTCCGCCGAGGCCGGCCACGGCGGCGGCGACGGCCCCGCGCACCGAAGCGTCGTCCGACACGTCGGCGCGGTGGCCGGTGAGCGGCTTCTCCACGGTGCTCGGGTCGAGGTCGAGCACGGCCACCTGGGCGCCGCGCGCGGCCAGCAGTTCGGCGGTGGCACGGCCGATGCCGGAGGCTCCGCCGGTGACGAGGGCCTTCATCCCCTCGAAGTCGGTCATGCGGCTGCTCCTTTGCCTTGCGGGATGGCGCCTTGGGCGAGTGATCCTTGAGCGAGGTCGGCGGCCCAGAAGGCGCCGTCCGGATAGGTGAACTCCGCGAGCGACTCGGGCCGCATGGTGGCGGAGAAGCCCGGCGCGCCGGGGGCCGCGTAGTGGCCGGCACGCACCACCACCGGGTCGGTGAAGTGTTCGTGGAGGTGGTCGACGTACTCGATGACGCGGTTCTCGGTGGTCCCTGACAACGCCACGTAGTCGAACATCGACAGGTGCTGGACCAGCTCGCACAGGCCCACGCCGCCCGCGTGCGGGCAGACCGGGACGCGGAACTTGGCGGCGAGCAGCAGGATCGCGAGGTTCTCGTTGACGCCGCCGACGCGGGCCGCGTCGATCTGCAGGACGTCGATGGCGCCCGCCTGGAGGAGCTGCTTGAAGACGATGCGGTTCTGTACGTGCTCGCCGGTGGCGACCTTGACGGGGGCGACGGCCTTGCGGATCGCGGCGTGGCCGAGGACGTCGTCGGGGCTGGTGGGCTCCTCCACCCAGTACGGGTCGAACTCGGCGAGGGCGCGGGTCCATTCGACGGCCTCGTCGACGTTCCAGCGCTGGTTGGCGTCGATCGCCATCCGGATGCCGGGCCCGATCGCCTCGCGTGCGGTGCGGCAGCGGCGTATGTCGTCCGCCAGGTCCGCGCCGACCTTCAGCTTGATCTGGGTGAAGCCGTCGGCCACGGCCTGGCGGGCGAGGCGGGTGAGTTTCTCGTCGCTGTAGCCGAGCCAGCCGGGTGAGGTGGTGTAGCCGGGGAAGCCGCGCTCCCGCAGCAGGGCTTCCCTGTCGGCGGCTTCATGGCGGCCCAACTGGAGGAGATCCAGGGCCTCTTGGGGCGATATCGCGTCCGCGATGTAGCGGAAGTCGACCTGCGAGACGAGCCACTCCGGATCGGCGTCCGCGAGGAGCTGCCACAGCGGCTTGTGCGCACGCTTGGCGGCCAGATCCCACAGCGCGTTGACGACGGCCCCGATGGCCATGTGCATCACGCCCTTCTCGGGGCCGAGCCAGCGCAGTTGGCTGTCCCCGACCAGGTCGCGGTTCAACGTCCCCGGATCGGCGCAGAGTTCCTCGACGGACCGGCCGAGCACATGATGGCGCAGCGATGCGATGGCGGCGACCTGGACGTCGTTGCCGCGCCCGATGGTGAAGGTGAAGCCGTGGCCTTCGAGGCCGTCGTCCGCGTCGGTGCGCAGCACCACGTAGGCGGCGGAGTAGTCGGGGTCCGGGTTCATCGCGTCGGATCCGTCCAGTTCCCGTGAGGTCGGAAACCGTACGTCGAAGGTGTCAACCGCGGTGATGCGGGCGGGAGTCGGGGACACAGGAGGCCTTTCCGGAAAGGGGCAAGGAGGCGCTGAACCAGAACGGGGTCAGTCCTGTGCGCGCCCCGTGGTGACGCGCGCGATCATCAGGGCGACCAGGATGATTCCGCCGTAGATGGCCTGGATCCAGAAGGACGGCACCTGGGCGAGGGTGAGCAGGTTCTGGACGACACCGAGCAGCAGTACGCCGGTGAGGGCGCCGAACATGGTGCCCTTGCCGCCGTCGAGGCTGATGCCGCCGATGACCGCGGCCGCGAACACCGTGAAGATCATGTTCTGGCCCTGGTTGGCGTTGATCGCGCCGACGTACCCGGTCTGCATCAGCCCGCCGAGGGCGGCGAGCACACCGGCGACGACGAACACGCCGAGCATCACGCGCTCCACCCGGATACCGGCGGCGCGCGCCGCGTCCGCGTTGCCGCCGATCGCGTACAGCGCACGCCCCACGCGGTGGTACTTGAGGACGAAGCCCGCGATGCCGAAGGCGGCCGCCGCGAGCCACACGGAGAGCGGGATGGTCAGGAAGGTGGAGGTGGCGAGAGTGTAGAAGGCGTCGGGCATGCCGAAGAGCGTCTTGCCCTCGGTGGCACCGACGAGCAGTCCGCGCAGCACGATCAGCATGGCGAGCGTCACGATGAACGCGTTGAGCTTGAGCTTCACCACGAGGATGCCGTTGAAGGCGCCGATGACCGCGCCGACCACGAGGATCGCGAGCAGGGCCACCGCGGCGGGCATCTCGGTGCCGAAGCCGGCCTGCGCGGCGGGCAGCACCAGGAGTGCGCCGACGGCGGGCGCGATGCCGACGACCGACTCCAGGGAGAGGTCGAACTTGCCGGTGATGAGGACCAGCGACTCGGCGAGGACGACCATCGCGAGGGCCGCGGAGGCGCCGAGGATGGAGATGAGGTTGCGCTCGGTGAGGAAGGAGTCGTTGACCAGGGTGCCGAGGAGTATGAGCAGCAACAGGGCTGGAACCAGGGCGAGTTCGCGCGCGCGGCGTAGAAGGATACTCTTCGCCGAGGCGGAATCGACGGAGGTCTTCTGTGCGGGAGTGGCCTGCGCGGCCGGGGCCTTGAGGTCAGCCATGGTGGTCTCCTTGATTTTCGGCTGCGGGCCCGTTGTGGCTGGTCGCGCAGTTCCCCGCGCCCCTGACGGGGCTCGTCACGCCGACCCCCTCGATCGACGCGATCAGGTCGTGGTCGTTGAAACCCGCCGCGTGTTCCGCCACCACCCGGCCGTGGAACAGGACAAGCACCCGGTCGCAGCGGCGCAGGTCGTCGAGTTCGTCGGAGACGACCAGGACGGCCGTGCCGTCCTCCCGGGCGTTGTCCATGCGGGCCAGCAGGGACTCCTTGGACTTCACGTCCACGCCCGCCGTCGGGTTGATGAGGACGAGAAGCCGCGGGTCGGAGGCGAGCGCTCGGGCCATGACGACCTTCTGGGCGTTGCCGCCGGAGAGGTCGGACACGGGCTGATCGGGGCCCTCGGCGTGGATGTCGAGGCGGTCGATCAGCTCCTCGGCGAAGCCGCGCTTGCGTTCGGTGCCGACGAAGCCGTACTTCCCGAGCCGGTCGAGCACGGTCATCGTGGCGTTGTCGCCGATGGACATGCCGAAGACCAGGCCCTGGTCGTGCCGGTCGCGCGGCACACAGCCGACGCCGGCGCGCAGAGTGGCGGTCACATCGCCGAACGGCAGTCGCCTGCCGTCCAGTTGAGCGGTGCCGCCGGTCGGCGTGTGCAGTCCGGCGATGGTCTCCGCCAGGTTGATCTTGCCGCTGCCGCTGGATCCGGCGAGGCCGACGACCTCGCCCTTGCGGACGGTCAGGTCGACGTCCGCGTACGACTCACTCGTGAGGCCTCTGACGTCGAGCATCACCGGGGCGTCGGCGGGGACCTCGGTCCGGGCGACGGACTCCTCGGCCGCGGCCTGCTCCGTCAGGGCCTCGCCCGCCATCGCCTCCACGAGGGCGGCGCGCGGCAGTTCGGCCACGGGCGCGGTGGTGATCCAGCGGGCGTCGCGCAGGACGGTGACGGTCTGGCAGACCTCGTACACCTCTTGGAGGTGGTGCGAGATGAAGAGGAAGGTGACGCCGGATTCCTGCAGTGCCCGCATCCGCGTGAAGAGCCGCTCGATCTCGCGGTTGTCGAGCTGCGCGGTCGGCTCGTCGAGGACGATGAAGCGGGCGCCGAAGCTCAACGCCCGTGCGATCTCCACCATTTGGCGGTCCTCGACCTTGAGGTCGGCGGTGCGCGCGTCCGGGTCGACGCGCACGTCCCAGGTGTCGAGGACCTGCGCCGCCTCCACCCGCAGCCTGCGCCAGCTGATGAAGCCGCCGCGGCCCTCGGGCTGCCGGTTGATGAAGAGGTTCTCGGCGACGGTCAGATCGGGGACGACGGTCGGCTTCTGGTAGACGCAGGCGACCTTGCGGCGCCAGGCGTCGCGGTCGGCGAGCGGCGGCGCGGGCTCGCCGTCGAAGCGGACGGTGCCCGCGTCCGGGGCCTGCAGTCCGGTGAGGACGGTGACCAGGGTGGACTTGCCCGCGCCGTTGCGGCCGACGAGGGCGTGGGACTCGCCGGGCAGGACGGTGAGACGGCCGTCCTGCAGGGCGACGGTGGGTCCGTACCGCTTGACGATGCCGCTCGCCTCGACGAGCGGCGTCGGCCCCGTCGTGGGGGGCTTGCTCATCGGCGTACTCATTTGACCGTGTTGCCCCAGAGCTTGGAGTCGTCCACGTTCTCCTTGGTGACCAGGGGTGCGGGCAGCTGGTCCTCGAGGATGCCGCTGGGCAGCTTCACGATCGTGGAGTCGTGGTCGGTCGGCCCCGGCTTGAACTTCTTTCCGTTCATCGCGGCCTTGATGTAGTACATGCCGTACTTGGCGTAGGCGTCGGCGGGCTGCGAGACGGTCGCGTCGATCTGGCCCTTGCGGATGGCGTCGAACTCCTGCGGGATGCCGTCGTTGGAGACGACGGTGATGTGGCCCTTCTCGCCCGTCTTCTTGAGCATCTTCTTGGACTTGAGGGTCTGCAGGGTGGGCGCGAGATAGACGCCGCCCGCCTGCAGGTAGATGCCCTTGATGTCGGGGTTGGAGTTGAGCAGCGTGTCCAGCTTGGAGGCCGCCGTGTCGGACTCCCACTTGGCGGGGATCTCCAGGACCTTCAGCTTGGGGTACTTCTTCTTCACGCAGGTGCGGAACGCCTCGGAGCGCTCACGGCCGTTGACCGAGGCGAGGTCTCCCATGATCTGGACGACCTTGCCGGTCTTCACCTGCTTGCCGAGGTATGCGCAGGCCTTCTCGCCGTACGCGACGTTGTTGGCCCGCACCACCATCGCGACCTTGCCCTTCTCGGGGGCGACGTCGACGGCGACCACGGGCACGCCCTTGCGCTCGGCCTGGTCGAGTCCCGCGGAGATGGCGGCGCTGTCGAGGGGCGCGACGACGAGGCCCTTGACCCCTTGATTCAGCTGGTTGTTGATGTCGGTGATCTGCTGCGACGGGTCGCTGTTGGAGTTGACGGTCTTCATCGCGTCGACGTCCTCGGACTTCGCCATCTTCGGCACGTAGTCGTTGTACGACTGCCAGAACGGCGAGGTCAGCAGGGGCAGGATCACGCCGACCTTGCCCTCGCCGCCGCCTCCCCCGCCACCGCCGGACGCGGTGTCCTTGGTGCTGCCGCACGCCGTGAGCACGAGGGACGCGCAGGCGGCCGCTGCGGCGATCCGCACCGCCCGCGAAGTCCCCAAGCTGCTGGGCCTGTTGCGAACTGTTCTGCCGGCCATCTGACGGCTCCTCATCGAGCGTGATCGGACGAAGTCCTTGCGAGTCCTGGCGACTGATGGGCGAATATTTATCAGACCACTTGGCGCTCACAACACCCCTCGTCGCCAACTTTCCCCGCTTTCAGGCCGTAGTGGTCGGACCACATCTCTGGTTAGACTGCGGCGCACTCAGCCAGTGGAGGAGCGTCACGTGGACCAGACCGCCCCGCAGAAGGGCACCGTGACCGGTCGGGCCATCGAGCAGATCAAGGCCATGATCGGCGAGGGCCGGCTCGAACCGGGTGAACGGCTGCCCACCGAACGGGAGTTGGCGACGCAGCTGGGCATCTCGCGCAGTTCCATGCGGGAGGCGATTCGCGCCCTGACCGTGATGGGCGTCCTGGAGGCCCGGCACGGATCGGGCATCTACGTCACCCAGCTGGAGGCCGGGGATCTCCTGGAGACCTTCGGGGTGGTGGCCGATCTGTCGCGCGGGCCCCGGCTCGTCGAGCTCCTCGAAGTCCGCCGGGTCCTTGAGTCCACCGCGACGGCGCTGGCCGCCGCGCGCATCTCGGCCGACCAACTGGCCGATGTGGAGAAGCACTTGGAGGCGATGAACGCCACCGACGACCCCGAGGAGATCCTCTCCCACGATCTGGCGTTCCACCGCACCATCGCCTTCGCGGCCGGCAACGACACGATGGCCGCCATCCTGGAGGGCCTCTCCTCACGCACGTTCCGCGCGCGGGTGTGGCGCGGCTACCAGGAGGAGGGCGCGTTCGAGCGGACGCGCCGGGAGCACGCCCGCATCCACCGGGCGCTGGTGGCCCGCGACCCGGAGGCGGCACGGGCCGCCGCCGCGGCGCATGTGGGCGAGGTCGAGGAGTGGCTGCGGGCCCAGCTGGACGAGTAGCGGGATTCCCCCTGCCGGTCATGACGTGATCGGATGCTTGCCGTGACGTGATGTGCGAGTGCTCTCATCAGGTCATCCTCGCCATGAGGCCAGGCAACCCGACCCGAGCAGAGGCGCCGACGATGGAATCACCCGCCGCGGGACCACCCACCGCCGGCATCAGCCTGCGCCAGCTGCTGATGTCGCTCGGCGAGCCCCTGGTGGAGCTGCAGACCGCACCCGCGGGCCTTGACGTCGAGATCCGCAGTGTGGCCCTGCTCGATCCCGAGGATCCGCCGGTCGCCCACGCCGGGGAGCTGGTGCTCGCCATCGGTGTCCGCGGCCGCGCCGCCTTCCCCGCGCTGCGGGCGGCCGGGCGCGACGGAGCCGCCGCCGTCGCCGTCAAGGTGGACGCTCCGGGACAGGCCGCCGCCCTCAGCGAGACCGCAGCCGATGCGGGGGTCGCGCTGCTTTCGGTGCGTGGCGAGGCGCGCTGGGACCAGGTGGACGCGATCGCCAGGGCCGCCCTCGACGACGCACCCGTGGACGGCTCCACCGAGGACGCCGATGAGGGCGACCTCTTCTCGCTCGCCCAGACCACCGCCATGCTCACCGGCGGCATCGTCAGCATCGAGGACACCGCCAACCGGGTCCTCGCCTACTCGCGCTCCGCCGACCACGACGGGGCCGACGACCTGCGGCGGCAGTCCATCCTGGGGTGGCAGGGCCCGGAGGCGTATCTGGCGCGGCTGCGCGAATGGGGTGTGTTCCAGCGGCTTCGCACCTCCGACGACGTGATCAATGTCGACAGCCACCCCGAGTTGGGGATCCGCCGCCGGCTCGCGATCGCCATCCGGTCAGGGGACCGGCAGCTGGGCACCATCTGGGTCCAGGAGGGATCGACGCCGCTGACCGAGCGCTCGGACCAGGCGCTGCTCGGCGCGGCCCGGGTCGCCGCGCTCCACCTGGTGCGCCGCCGCCGGGAGCTCTCCGCGGACGTGACGCTCGCCCGCACCCTCGCGGCCGGGCTCCTGGAGGGCAGCAGCGGCCCGCAGCCGCTCGCCGCCCATCTGGGCCTCGACGCCGCACGCCCGGCCGCGGTCCTCGGCTTCTCGTACGGGGCGACCGAGGCCACCGGAGCCGAGCTGGCCCGCGCCGAGGTCACCAACCTGATCTCGGTGCACACCGCAGCCCGGCACCGCGCCGCCCTGGTCACGGAGGGCGATCACCGCATCTACGTCCTGCTCCCGCAGCTGCCGCGCAGCATCGACATCGGCACACTGCGCGGCTGGGGGCAGGACATCGCCGACACCGCACGCCGCCACCTGGGCCTGGCGCTGCGCGGATCGGTCGGCTGCATCGTGCCTGGCCTCGGCAAGGTCCCCCAGTCGCGCCGGGAGGCGGACCGGATCCTCGACGCCATGGTGAACGCCGATGTCGCCACCACGGTCGCCGCGCTGCCGGACATCCAGGCGGAGGTCCTGGTCAGCGAAGTGCTCGCGCTGCTCGCCGACCGCCCCGACATGCGGGACCCCCGGCTGACCGCCGTGACCGCCCATGACAGCCGGCATCAAGGGCGCCTTGCCGAGTCGATCCTGGCGTACCTGAACGCCTTCGGCGATGTGCGGGCGGCCGCCGCCCAGCTGCATGTGCACCCCAACACCGTGCGCTACCGGATCGGCCGGGCCGAGCAGCTGACCGGTCTCGATCTGAGCCGTCCCGATCAGCGGCTGCTCGCCATGCTGCAGCTGCGGCTTTCCGGGTGATTCTCACTAGAATGTGCACTATGCGCAGTTGAGATGACGGGCTGATGACGGGCTGGCGAAGATGACCTCGGAGAATGCCCTGCCGGACGGCTCGGACCGAGCATGCGACATCGCCGGCGCCGCCATGGCCGAACTGGACGCTGCGGGAACCGTCATCGGGTGGACCAGGGCGGCCGAGCGGCTGCTCGGCCATCCGGCGGAAGAGATCCTGAACCGTCCTGCGGCCCAACTGCTCGCGATCCCCGGGGACGAGGCACGCGCGGCCGCCGTCGCCAACTGGTGCCGCGCCGCGGACAGTTGGAGCGGCTCGGTCGCGGCGCGCCACCGCGACGGCCGGAGCGTGCAACTCGCGGTGCAGGTGACGCCGCTCGTCGACGCGGCGGGACGGGAGCGCTGGTCCGTCCTCGCGCTCAAGGAATGGCGGGTGCCGGGCGGCGGGGTGAACCAGCTGATGCTGGAGCCGTTCCTCGCCCACGCACCCGTCGGCATGGCCGTGCTGGACACCGATCTGCGCTACGTCTGGGTCAACGACGTACTGGAACGCCTGATCCCCCTGGAGCGCCGGCTCGGCCGGCTGGTGAGCGAGGTGCTGCCGAAGCTGGAGGCCGAGGCGTTCGACGCGCGGATGCGCCATGTCCTGGAGACCGGGTCCCCGGTCATGGAGTACGAGTTCCGCAGCCCCACGTACGCGGACCCCCACGAGGAGCGCGTCTACTCGGCCTCGTTCTTCGGCCTGGAGGACCCGCACGGCCGGCGCGTCGGCATCTGGTACATGGTCATCGACATCACCGAGCGCTGGCAGGCCCAGGGGCGCCTTGCCCTGCTGAACAACGCCGGTGCGCGGATCGGCAGCACGCTGGATGTCACACGGACCGCGCAGGAACTGGCCGATGTCAGCGTGCCGCCGCTGGCCGACTTCGTCACCGTCGACCTGCTGGACTCGGTCATCAGCGGCCAGGAGCCGTTGCCCGGCCCGGTCGACGGCGCACCCGCCCTCCGCCGGTCGGGCCAGGGGTCGGTCCGTGCGGGCTGCCCGGAATCCAGCCGGGCCGTGGGGGAAGCCGTCCCGCGCTCGCCCTCGTCGCCGATCTCCCGCTGCCTCCTGGAGAGCCGGTCCCTGGTCGAACCGATCCTTGACGCGGCCACCAGCGGATGGGTCACCGACGACCCGGCGCGGGCCGCCGACATCCGCGACTTCGACTTCCGCTCGGTGCTCGTCGTGCCGCTCCTCGCGCGCGGTGCCACCCTGGGCGCCGCGACGTTCGTACGGTCCCGGCGGCTCGGCCCGTTCGAGGAGGGCGACATCCAGCTCGCCGAGGAACTCGTCGCCCGCGCCGCGGTGTGTGTCGACAACGCCCGCCGCTTCACCCGCGAGCGCACCGCGGCCCGTGTGATGCAGCGCAATCTGCTGCCGCACGACCTGGCCGGGGGATCCGCCGTCGACGTGGCCTCGTGGTACTTCCCCGCGGACGCCCCGAGCGGTGTCGGCGGGGACTGGTTCGACGTGATCCCGCTGTCCGGGGCCCGCGTCGCCCTGGTCGTGGGGGACGTCGTCGGACACGGCATCAACGCCGCGGCCACCATGGGACGCCTGCGCACCGCCGTGCAGACGCTGGCCAACCTGGATCTGCCGCCCGATGAACTCCTCGCCCGCCTCGACGACCTGGTCATCGGGCTCGTCGAGCAGCACGGCTCCGACGAATCGGCGGGTGCGGGGAACGAGAGCGTGGCCGCCACCTTCACGGGTGCCACGTGTCTGTACGCCGTGTACGACCCGGTGAGGAGGCGCTGCACGCTGGCCAGGGCCGGCCACCTGCCGCCCGCGATCGTCACCCCCGACGGCGCCGTCGACTTCCCCGACCTGCCCGCGGGACCGCCGCTCGGCCTCGGGGCGCTGCCCTTCGAATCCGTCGAGCTCGAACTGGCCGAGGGCAGCCTGCTCGCCCTCTACACCAATGGCCTGATCGAGACCTGCGACCGGGACATCGACGTCGGTCTCGCCCGGCTGAGCAACGCCCTGGCGGTGACCGGGCCGAACCTCGAGGAGATCGGCCGGAGCGTGGTCAAGGCGCTCCTCACCCGGTCGCCGTCCGACGACGCCGCCCTGCTGCTCGCCAGGACCCGCGCCCTCGGTGCCCACCAGGTCGCCTCCTGGGACCTGCCGTCCGACCCGGCCGTGGTCGCCGATGCCCGCAGCCTCGCAGGACGGCAGCTGACGGAGTGGGGCCTGGACGAGCTGCTCTTCACCACCGAGCTGATCGTCAGCGAACTGGTCACCAACGCCATCCGGCACGCCACCGGACCGATCACCTTGCGGCTGATCCGGCAGTCCGCCCTGATCTGCGAGGTCTCCGACACCGGCAGCTCCGCACCGCGCCTGCGGCACGCCCGCACCACCGACGAGGGCGGGCGTGGTCTTTTCATCGTCGCGCAGCTCACCCGGCGGTGGGGCACCCGCTACACGTCGACCGGCAAAATCATCTGGACCGAGCAGACGGTTCCACCGGACGACGCGGTGTGAGCGCGCCGCAGAGCACGGCTCGCCCGCAGTCGTCCCGGGCCGGGACCGGCCAGGCGACAAGGCCGCGACCGGGCAGGTCGACATGGTCGCAGTCGGCGTCGGCCACGACCCGGCGGGGCCTGGCGCCGGTCAGGTGAGCGGTCACGTACGCCGCGCTGGTCCGGGTGATGTCGCGGGTCAGACCGAGAGGAAGCAGCGAGCGGGTCTCGGCGATCGCCTCGTCCTCGCCCGCCCTGAGCACCACCCGGACATCGGGTGCCACGCCATGGGCGGCGACCGCGACGGCGATGTTGTCCAACTCCTCGGAGCCGACCGCGGCGAGTGCTTGGGCGCGCCCCAGACCGAGCCGTGCGAGCACCGCACGATCCTCGCCGTGCGCGAGCACCACCGGGATGCCCATCGACCGTGCGAGGCGGAGATTCGGGGCGGCCGGCTCACGCTCGACCCCGATCACCGGCACGCCCAGCTGGCGCAGCGTCTGGCACAGTCGCAGGCCGACCTGGCCGAGCCCCACCACGATGACGTGCCCGGCACGGGGCAGCACCCGAGGCCCCAGGACCCCGACAAGGCGCGGCCCGAAGAGCCGGTCGACGATTCCCGCGGTCAGCAGGGCGGTGAAACCCACCGTGATCAGCATCGCCGCCCCGGAGACCCACTCGTAGACGGGATGGCCGTCGTGCGGGGCTGCCGGGCCGACGCCGCTGACGACCCGGGCGGCTTCCAGGAAGGCGGTACTTGCCGGCTTGTGGAAGACGGCGACCAGCCACAGCCAGTCCAGCGTGAGGACCGTCGCGATGCCGAGCAGACCGATGAGCAGCAGACGGGCGTCCGCGTCGTGGGGCTGCAGCTGACCGCGCAGCCGCCCCGACAGGGCTCGCCGGCGCGCCGCGGGAGAGGGCCGCCATGGCGTCTCGACAAGGCGGCCCTCGCGTCGGCGGACCGCCACGGGGCCGTTCCCGTCATCCCATACGGCGAGTACGTCGCGGGCATCGGGGTCGACGCACAGGCCGGCCAGGGTCGGCGCGATGAGGTCGGCGGGTGAGACCGGCTCGCAGCGGCGCAGCAGGGCCTTGAGCTGCTGCGCCACGGTCCGGTCGAAGACCGTGACGACGATCCGGACGGTGCTGCTGACGTGCCGTACCGCAAGCGCGTAGCGGAGCGCGGCGAGGTCGTCGCCCACGAGGACGGCCACGCGGACCGGCCGGGCGGCGAGCGCCTGCCGGAGGTCCTGGTCGTCCGGCGCGGCGAGGTGGTCCACCGGGTGCCCGCTCTCCCACAGGGCCGCGCAGACCCGGCGGGCCAGCGGGGTCGCCCCGATCACCACGATGCCGTCGGCTGTCCCGTCCGCTGTTTCGTCCGCTGGCCCGTCCGGCTGACCCGGCATGTCGTCCCCGTGCATGGAGCCCCCTTGATCGACGCGTTCGGGGGGTGGTCTGGAGCCACTCACGCTAGGCCGGGGCCGGGACGAGGCCCTTGTGCTGCGGGCCAAGGAATGCCCCGCGGCCCTGTCCGGCCGACCAGCTGACGTCACGGCCGGGGCCCGCGCACGGGCGGCCCCATGGTCCCCGCGCATCCCGGATTCGGCATTGGCCGACCGGCCAGTGATCGAGGGGGGTTTTGTGGCCGTTCACAAATAATCCACCTCATCTCTCCGCATACGCTGTCGCAAATCCATTCCGGCCAGTGACGCGGCTCACCTCTCACAAGGAGGCGGCGCGAAGGGCTCAAGCGCGGCAGCCGTCACGTCCCCATCCCCCTGCCCCGCGCCGGAACACGGAGAGCGCGGCCCGCTCCCGCCTTGTCACCGAGGCGATGTGCCGCCAAGGCGATCCAGCACGTAGTCACCCCTCGCACGACCCGTCCCAACTCACTGGATGTCGAGATGACTTCACTTCCCCCTGCCCCCGCGGACTCCCCTCCCGCTCCCCCTGGGGACCGCACGGCTCCGCACGATGCGGAGCTGCGGTCCGGCCTCAAGAACCGCCATCTGTCCATGATCGCCATCGGCGGTGTCATCGGAGCGGGCCTGTTCGTGGGCTCCGCCTCCGGCATCGCCGCCGCAGGTCCCGGCATCCTGCTGTCGTACGCGCTGGTCGGCACCCTGGTCGTCATGGTGATGCGGATGCTCGGCGAGATGGCCGCCGCCGACCCGACATCGGGGTCCTTCTCGGCGTACGCGGACCGGGCGCTCGGCCGCTGGGCCGGTTTCTCCATCGGCTGGCTGTACTGGTTCTTCTGGGTCGTCGTGCTCGCGGTGGAGGCCACCGCGGGTGCCGTCATCCTCAACGGCTGGATGCCGGCCGTCCCTCAGTGGGGCTGGGCGCTCATCGTGATGACCGTCCTCACCGCCACCAACCTCGCATCGGTCGCCTCCTTCGGCGAGTTCGAGTTCTGGTTCGCGGGCATCAAGGTCGTCGCCATCGCCGCCTTCATCGGCCTCGGCGCCCTGGCGATCTTCGGTGTGCTGCCCGGCTCGGACAACGCCGCCACCGGCTTCGGCAATCTCACCTCGCACGGCGGATTCCTGCCCCACGGCCCCAGCGCCGTCCTCACCGGCGTACTGATGGTCGTCTTCTCCTTCATGGGCAGCGAGATCGTCACCCTCGCCGCCGGTGAGTCCAAGGACCCGCAGCGCGCCGTCGCCAAGGCCACCAAGAGCGTCATCTGGCGGGTCGGCGTCTTCTACCTGGGCTCGATCCTCGTCGTGGTCTCGCTGCTCCCCTGGAACGACCCCTCGATCGAGAAGAAGGGCTCGTACGTCGCGGCCCTCGACTCGATCGGCATTCCGCACGCCGGCCAGGTCATGAACGTCATCGTCCTGACCGCGGTGCTCTCCTGTCTCAACTCCGGGCTCTACACCGCGTCCCGCATGGCCTTCTCCCTCAGCCGGCGCGGTGACGCCCCGAAGGCCTTCGCCCGGACGAACGGCCGGGGCGTCCCGCAGGCCGCGATCCTGGCCTCCGTCGTCTTCGGCTTCGTCGCGGTCGGCTTCAACTACCTGTGGCCGGACACGGTGTTCCAGTTCCTGCTGAACTCCTCCGGCGCGGTCGCGCTCTTCGTCTGGCTGGTGATCTGCTTCTCGCAGCTGCGGATGCGCGGCATCATCCTGCGCGAGAACCCGGAGAAGCTCATCGTCCGGATGTGGCTCTTCCCGTATCTGACGTGGGTCACCATCGCGATGATCTCGTTCATCCTGGTCTACATGCTCACTGACGACAGTCCGGGCGGCGGTCGTATCCAGGTGTTGCTGTCCGTGCTCCTCGCGGTGCTGGTGGTCGGCGTCTCGCTGGTCCGCGAGCGGTGGCGTGCACAGGCACGCCGCCAGCGGCATCATTGACATATGTCAGGACATGCCCCTGTGGTCGTGCACCCGCCGTCGCCGGACGGTGGCCGGCGGGTCACGATCCGCGGTGAAGACGTGGGAACGGCCTTCTACCTGTTCGATGTGCTGGAGTTCCTGCGCCGGGCGGGCCTGCCCGAGGCCGACACGGCGATCGACGACCCGGAGCTCATCGAGTGGCGCGGGGCCGGGCCGCAGGCCTGGGGTCCTGAGAAGAGTCCGTGACCGGCAAGGGCTTCTCGAACCAGTGATGGGCGTACGGCTCGTCGTTGAAGGCGGCGACCTCCTGGAAACCGGAGGAACGGTACAGGCCGATCGCGGCACTGAGTGCCTTGTTGGTGTCCAGGCGCAGCGCTTCACAGCCGTGCCGGACGGCCCGCGCCTCCAGGTCGGCGAGGAACCGGCGGGCGAGGCCGAGCCCCCGCGCGTGCGGCGCGACCCACATGCGTTTGATCTCGGCCGGGGCGCCGGGCGGCAGCTTCAGACCGGCGCAGCCGACGGGCTCGCCGTGCGTCCGCGCGACGAGGAACAGGCCGTGCGGCGGCCGGAGTTCACCGGCATCGGGCAGCAGGCTCCGCTCGGGGTCGAAGCCCGTGTCGAAGCGCTCCCGCAGCTCGGCGAAGTAGGACAGCAGGCAGTGCCGGGCGTCCGGGTGGTCCGGGTCGACGACGTCGAGCGTGACCGTGCCGGCGGTCAGCAAGCGGTCGACCTCAGCCATGGCGGCCACAAGACGGGCGCGCTGATCGGCGTTGAGCGGCTCCAGGATGGCGCCCGCAAGCTCGTCGCTGCTGTCGTCGAGCAGGGCACGTTCCGCGAGGCCCGCTTCGGTGAGCCGGACGGTGCGCACCCGCCTGTCCCGGGGCTGCGGCTCCACCGCCACGAGCCCGTCGGCCTCCAGTGAGCGCAGCAGCCGGCTCACGTAACCGGAGTCGAGCCCGAGGCGCTCGCGCAGCCGCCGTACGTCCTGGCCGCCCGCGCCGATCTCCCAGAGCAGCCGGGCCTCGCCGATGGGCCGGTCGCGGCCCAGGTAGCGGTCGTGCAGCACGCCCACACGCTCGGTGACGGTGCGATTGAACCTGCGCACCTGTTCGATCTGCCCCTGGGGCATTTCGCCCGCCGCGCCCGCCGGGTCCACTGGGTCCACTGGGTCCACTGGGTCCATTCTCTGACTTTAGTCAGAGAACACCGTGAGGCGCCAGCAGGGATGCGCGTAACTGACGATCTTGCCTCGCGTTGGTCTGCCGGGGCCCGGCGATTCCGTCGCGGGCCATGACGAAGGATTGAGGGGCTTTCCACCATGCACGAGATCACCAAGAAGCTCGCCACCTGGATCGCGGCAGCGGCCGCCGCACTCGGCTGCGTCATCGCCGCGGGCCCGTCGGCCGTCGCCGAAGGCAAGTGGTGCAACCACTCGGTCTGCATCCAGACGTACGACTCAGGGACCTATCTGGGCCGGGTGGAGGTGTCGGTCATCAACACCAACCAGCCGCACCGCATCCACGCACGCGTCTGGACCACCAACGGCTGGAGCGCCAACACCAAGACGGAGGACGTCGCCGCGTTCCGGACCTACCGGGACCAGGCCTACCCCCAGCGCCACTTCCCGGCGGGCACCCGGCTGTGCGCGGAGGGCTTCCGCGGCGGCGAGAGCGTGGGCCTGCCCTGCGTGACCATCACCGGCTGACCGGCCAAGGCCGCCGGAGGGGCGGTCGTCGCCACCGCCCCTCCGGCGGCCTTCAGCAGCGGGATCGCCTGCGGATCACGCCCTGGTCAGCCGCAGCGTCACCAGCTCGAACGGCCGCAGCCGCACCGCGACGCCCTCGCCCGCCCGCTCCGGGGACGGGGCGTCGGCCAGCGGACGCTCCAGCAGGTCCGTCACCGTCACCGAGCCGATGCCGAAGCCCGCCGTCAGCGTGGCCCGCGCCCGGCCGCCGCGCGATTCATGGAAACGGACCACCACGTCACCGCTGCCGTCGTCGGCGAGTTTGACCGCGGTGACGACGACCGCGTCGTTGTCGACGGTCACCAAGGGGGCCACCTCCGCGCCACCGGCGATCCGGCGCTCCGGAAGGTTGATCCGGTACCCCTCCCGCACGGCGTCGCCGATCGCCGCCCCCGGCACCAGCGCATGCCGGAACCGGTGCACGCCCTGGTCCGTCTCGGGGTCGGGGAAACGGGGGGCGCGAAGGAGCGAGACACGCACGGTCGTGGTCGTCCCGGCGTCCGGCTCCCGGACCGTCCGCGTCACGTCATGCCCGTACGTCGAGTCGTTGACCAGCGCGACACCCCAGCCCGGCTCCTCCAGGTGCACGAAGCGGTGGTTGCACGCCTCGAACTTGGCGGCCTCCCAGCTCGTGTTGGTGTGCGTGGCGCGGTAGAAGTGGCCGAACTGGGTCTCCGACGCGTACCGCTCGGCGTGGATGTCCAGCGGAAAGGCCAGCTTCAGGAACTTCTCCGTCTCGTGCCAGTCGACCTCGGTGTCGATGTCCAGGCGCGCGGCGCCGGGCGCCAGGGACAGGACCTGCGTGAGCTTCGAGTCCCCGAAGACGCGCACGACACGGACCGAAGCGCCGCCGTCCCCCGGCACGACCTCATCCGCCTCGGTGAGATCGGTGACGGTGTTGCGGTAGAACTCGTCGACGTCCCACGCGTCCCACATGTTCGGGAAGTCGGCGTGGATCTGCGGCAGGTTCGCCACCTGGCCGGGTGCGACGGTCTCCCGGTCGGCGGCGATGTCGTACGCCGAGACGATGAGCCCGCGGGCGTCGATCTCGACCCGCAGCAGACCGTTGTCCAGGACGTAACCGCCGTTTGCCCGCGAGGCGATCGCCGACTGCCCGTCGACGAGGGCGGGGCGCGCGCCTCCCGCCGGGACGCCGTCGCGGGTGTGCGGGGTGGAGTTGAAGACGAGGGTTCCCGTGCCGCCGTCCCCCGCAAGCGCACGCTGGGCCGCGTCGATGATGCCGTTCAGCTCGTCGGCGACCGCCGCGTAGGTGGCCCGCGCCTCCCGGTGCACCCAGGCGATGGACGAGCCGGGCAGGATGTCGTGGAACTGGTGGAGCAGGACCGTCTTCCAGATCCGGTCCAACTGCTCGTAGGGGTAGTCGAATTCGGCATCGCGCACGGCCGCGGTCGCGGCCCACAGCTCGGCCTCCCGCAGCAGATGCTCGCTGCGGCGGTTGCCCTGCTTGGTGCCGGCCTGGCTGGTGAGGGTGGCACGGTGCAGTTCGAGGTACAACTCGCCGACCCAGACAGGGGCGTTCGGGTACTCGGCCGCCGCCTTCTCGAAGAAGGCCGCGGGGGTCTCCCACTCGACGGTCGCCGAGCCCTCCAGGTTCCGCAGCCGTCCCGCCTTCGCGATCATCTCGCGCGTGGTGCCACCGCCTCCGTCACCCCAGCCGGTCGGCGCGAGCGAGTGCCGGGCGACGCCCTTGTCCTTGAAGTTCTTCGCCGCGTGGGCGATCTCGCTGCCCTTCATGGAGCAGTTGTACGTATCGACGGGCGGGAAGTGCGTGAAGATCCGGGTCCCGTCGATGCCCTCCCAGTTGAAGGTGTGGTGCGGGAAGCGGTTGGTCTGCGACCAGGAGATCTTCTGCGTGAGCAGCCACTTGGCGCCCGCGGCCTTGATGATCTGCGGAAGCCCGGCCGCGAACCCGAAGGTGTCCGGCAGCCAGGCCTCGTCGTTCTCGATGCCGAACTCGTCGAGGAAGAACCGCTTGCCGTGCACGAACTGACGGGCCATCGCCTCGGAGCCCGGCATGTTCGTGTCCGACTCGACCCACATGCCGCCGGCCGGCACGAACCGCCCGTCGGCGACGGCCTTCTTGACCTTCGCCCACACCTCGGGCCGGTGCTCCTTCACCCACGCCCACTGCTGCGCCTGCGACATGGCGAAGACGAAGTCCGGTTCGTCCTCGATCAGCGCGGTCATGTTGGAGGTCGTACGGGCGACCTTCCGCACCGTCTCGCGCAGCGGCCACAGCCAAGCGGAGTCGATGTGCGCGTGGCCGACGGCGCTGATGCGGTGCGCGGAGGGCTCGGCGGGGGTGGCGAGGACGCCTTCGAGTTCGGCGCGGGCGGCGGGTGCGCTGCCGTTGACGTCCTGGAGGTCGACGGCGTCGAGGGCGCGGCCGATGGCGCGCACGATGGCGTAGCGGCGTGCGGAGTCGGTGGGCAGCTCCGCCATCAGCTCGCCGAGGACCTCGAGGTCGATGACGAGCTGCCAGACCGTCTCGTCGAAGACGGCGAGGTCCATGCGGGCGAGGGTGTACTGGGGCTCGCTGCCGGCCGTCTCCTTGTCGCCGAGCTGAGTGGGCAGGAAGGGGTGGTAGTCGAGGATGACGGGGTTGGAGGCGGCCTCGATGTGCAGGTGCACGTCCTCGCCGCCGGTCGCCGGGGCGGCGATCCTGACCCACTGGTTGCGGGGGTTGAGGCCCTTCACCGGGGTGCCGTCGGGGCGGTAGACGAGGCCTTCGCACTGGAAGCCGGGCATGTTCTCGTCGAAGCCGAGGTCGAGGACGGCCTCGACGGTCTTCCCGGCCCACTCCTGGGGGACGGTGCCGGTCACCCGGAACCAGCTGGTGGCCCAGGGGGCGCCCCAGCGGGCGCCGACGGTGGTCGGCTCGGGGGTGGCGGCGAGACCTTCGGCGACGGGGACGGGTTCACCCGGGGCGGTCCATACGGCTACGTCCAGGGGGACGGATTCCGGGTATACGGCGGGGCGGATGCGCTCGTCGAGGACACGCTTGAGGCGGGCTTCGATGAGGGTGCGGTCGTCGTGCATGTGGGTCTCCCGGTGGGGTGTTGGGTGCGGGTGCGTGGGTGGGCCCTGCGGGGCTTCTTTCCCCAACCCCGCCCCTTCCCGAAATTTCCGGCTCCGCCGGCCGCGAGGTGGCCGTAGATCACCGGCTCCGCCGAGTTCGTCCTCAATCGCCGGACGGGCTAGAGATTTCACAGGAATGTTG
>NZ_JBHYIG010000042.1:35863-42348 GCF_042740015.1 Streptomyces sp. NPDC059037 | reverse complement strand
GGTGGTGGTTGGACGATGAGTCAATAACCCCCCGGGCGCGGGGGGCGGCCCCGCCCCGCCCCCCCGGGGCTGCGACATTTGCGGCTCCGCCGCGTGGGCGCGATCAGCCACAACAAACCCGCACCCGCAACAAACACCGCGACACGGCAGACGGGGACGCGCCCGCCAGGGAAGAAGACCGGCCTGACACAATAGGCCGGGTGACCCGCGCCTCCCTGGACAAGCAGCCGCACGAAGTCGCCTCGATGTTCGACGACGTGGCGGAACGGTACGACCTCACGAACGACGTGCTGTCGCTGGGCCAGGCCCGGCTCTGGCGCAAGGAGGTCGCGAAGGCGGTCGACGCGCGCCCCGCGCAGAAGATCCTCGACCTCGCCGCGGGCACGGCGACGTCGTCCCAGCCGTTCGCCCGAGCGGGCGCGTACGTCGTGCCCTGCGATTTCTCGCTCGGCATGCTGCAGGTCGGCAAGGGGCGCCACCCCTGGATGCCGTTCACCGCGGGCGACGCGACGAAGCTGCCGTTCAAGGACGACACGTTCGACGCCGTCACGATCTCCTTCGGGCTGCGCAACGTCCAGGAGACGGACCAGGCGCTGCGCGAGATGTACCGCGTGACGAAGCCCGGCGGCCGGGTCGTCATCTGCGAGTTCTCGCACGCCACGTGGGCGCCGTTCCGCACGGTCTACGAGGAGTATCTGATGCGGGCGCTGCCGCCGGTGGCGCGCGCGGTGTCGTCCAATCCCGACGCGTACGTCTATCTCGCGGAGTCCATCCGCTCCTGGCCCGAACAGCCGGAGCTGGCCGCGCGGCTGCGGGGCGCGGGCTGGTCGAAGGTGGCGTGGCGGAATCTGACCGGTGGCGTGGTGGCGCTGCACCGGGGGTTCAAGGCGTAGCTCCGGGGGCTTCCTGAACGGGAGTTGACGGGAACCGGCCACCGGGCAAGATGTGTCCGTTGATACGACTCTGCCGAACCGCCTCGGGCGCTGCGAGCTCGGTGGGTACGAGTCGGTCCTTCTGGTCATCTCCCCAATGACGGAGCGTTCCCATGGCGTCGCCGCAATGTCCCCAATGCGGGTCTTCCATTCCTGATGAGGCTCGCTTCTGCATGAAGTGCGGGCGGGAGCGGGTGCGGGACACGTCCGTGGACGCGGGGCCCGACGTGCCGCCTGAGGCCGAGTTGGGCGTACCCACAGGGGTTGAGCCCAGCGGCGACGAGGCTGCTGCCGACGCGGAACCGGCGGTCCCTGCCGCGCCCCTCTCACCGCCCCCGCCCCCGCCTCCGCCCGCGCCCGCGTACGTCCCCGCACCGCCGTCGCCGGTGGGTGCCTTCCTGGGGCGGGCGTTTCGTGGGGACTGGGCCGGGGCCGCGCAGGCCGCCTTGTGGCCGGTGGGCCTTGTGCTGATCGCGGCTGTGGCGCTGGCCCTTCCCTCCTACGGGCAGGGGGACGACGGGGATGACGTCCTCGTCGGGTTCGGCACCCGGATGCGGATCGCGCTCGCGCTGCTGCTCCAGGCGGTCGGCGGCGGTTTCGAGATCTCGGGCGGCGAGCGGCAGAAGACGATGTTCGGGGGCGGGAGTTCCGGCGGGGACCTCGCGTTCGACGGCAGCGCCACGCTGCATTTGATCCCGCTGACCGCGACCGCGCTGTGGATCGGGGCCCTCTACATCGGCGTACGCATCCTGCGCAGTCGTGTTCTCCTACGCGGCGGGGGCCACGGAGGCGGCGGCACCGCGGGGCTTGAAGCGGCCCTGCGGGTCACGCTGTTGGTGACCGGCGGGATCCTAGTGCTCGGTCTCTTCGCGCAGCCCGAGATCGAGGGCGTCGAGATCTCCTCGTCGCCCGTGCTCGCCGCGCTCGGCGCGCTCGTCCTCGCGCTCGCCGTCTCCTGCGGTGTGCTGCACCGTGCCGACTTGGGCCAGTGGCTCGCCCAACGCCCCGCCTGGCAGGCGCTGTTCCGCGCCACCGGCACCGCGTTGCGCGCGCTCGCCGTCGTGCTCGTGCTCTGCTCGGTCGTCGCGTTCATCAGCCTCACCCAGATCGACGACCTGGCCGGCGCCATGGACCTCGACGACGCCGATGTGTCGCCGCTGGTCATCGCCCTGCTCGTCCTTCCGAACCTCGGGGTCGCGCTCCTCGGTCTCGGCTGGGGGGCGCCGCTCGACGCGTCGGTGCAGAGCAGCAGTTCGGGGTTCGGCGGGGGCTTCGAGAAGGAGTCGTTCGGCCTCTCCGAGCTGGGTGATGTCACCAACTCCTGGGCCGTCGTGGGCGCGTTGGCGCTCGGGCTTGTCTGCGCGCTGACCCTCGGCGTCCTCGCCGCGCGCCGCTCCGCGCACCGGGGTGAGCAACTGCTCGCCGCCGGAGTCTTCTTCGGTCTCGTCCTGCTGCTCGCCGGGGTCGGTGGCGTCGGCGTCGAGGCGACCGGGAGCGCGTCGTCGGAGTTCGGCGGCGGCATGAGCGGCTCGGGCAACGGCAGCTTCGAGGCGGGCGTGAGCGTGCCGGACGCGCTGCTGTTCGGGCTGCTCTGGGTGTCCGCGGCGGCGTTCGTCGCGCCGTTCCTGCTGCAGATCCTGGGCCAGCGGACGGGGGGTGTCCCGGCGCCGGTCCCGCCGGTCCCGCCGATGCCGGCGGCCGGCCCTGCGGGAACTGGCGCTCTGGGGGCGGGGGTTGCGCCGGATGCCGCCGCGGCGGCATCTGCTGCTGCACCTCCGGCCGGATCTCCGGCTGCACCTCCGGCCGGATCCCCGACTGCACCTCCGGCCGGATCCCCGACTGCACCTCCGGCCACATCCCCCGCACCGGCCGCATCACCTGTACCGAACGCATCACCCGTACCGGCAGCAGCCGCATCCTCCGTACCCGTACCCGTACCCGCAGCCGCACCCCCCGTATACGACCCCCACACCTTCCACCTCGGCCAGCAGCCCCCCAAGCCCCGCAGCCGCGCCGGCCTCTGGGTCGGCACCCTTGCCGCCGCCTTCCTCGTCGGGGGCGGCGCCGCGGCCGGTGTCCTGCTCTGGCAGAGCAACGGCGACGACAAGGGCGACAACGTGGGCAAGGACGACAAGCCCGCCGTCAGCCGCACCGAGCAGCCCGACGGATCGCCGTCCCCCTCGGCCACGCCCACCCCCACGGTCGAGCCGACCGCTACCCCCGACGCCGTGGACGACGACGAGACCTCCGGCGGCCAGGTGCCCGCGGGGTCGGAACTCGTCAGCGACGTCAGCGGCTTCGAGTTCGCCGTCCCCGAGGGGTGGTCCCGGCAGGGTGAGGACCGTCCTGGGCAGATCGTGTACGCCGGGTCGACAGGGCGTGAGGAGTTCCTGATCGGCGTAGTGCCGAACGCCACGTACACCTCGTACGAGAACTTCACGACGATCGAGAAGGACGCCAAGAAGGACCCGGAGAAGTCGGACTACGAGCGGATCCGCCTTGAGCCGAACACCTTCCAGGGCCGCGGCGGCGCCATCTGGGAGTACACCTACACCGACACGTCTGGCCGCGAGATCCACGCGCTGAACCAGAGTTACGTCGCGGACAACGGCACCGAGTACGCCATCCAGCTCTCCTGGCGCGCGGACTTCTGGCCCGCGGGCGAGGGCGAGAAGATCCACCGCATCGCGCTGGAGCACTGGCGGATCAACGGCTGACGCGGCCCGGCTCGTCCAGCTCCCGGAGCAGTCCGCCGTCCGGCGGGGCGGGGCGGCGCGGTTCACGGACCCCCGCGCCGCCGTCGCCCTCGCCGGGCCCGAGTTCGAACCAGACGGTGACGACGGCGTCGCGCGGGATCCACGTGCCGGGGGGCGGGTACTGCCGCACCACGTAGTCGGTGACGGCGAGCCGGAAGTCCGGGAGGTCCGGAGCCACGAGCAGCACGCCGTGCCGCGCGGCCGACTCGCGCGCGTCGACGGCCATGAGCCCGACCAGCCGCGGCACGCGCACTTCGGCAGTACTGGGCGTGTTCGTCACGGATGTCACCCCCCGGGCGGTACCGGAAGGGTAAGCGCCCCGAAGGGGCGCGGGGAACTGCGCGCTCAGCCCAAATGGTGCCGTATCAGAGAACGAGACCGAAGCGATGGCCCTGCCGTTGGCCCCCCGGAAGCGTGAATGTCTCTTCAAGGCGCATGCCGAGGCGGCGTGCGACCGCCACGGACCGCTCGTTACGGGTATCCACCATCGCCACCACATCCGGTATGCCCGCGGCGCGAACCCGCTCAAGGCTCTCCCTCGCGGCAGCGGTGGCGTACCCCTTCCCCCAAGCGGAGCGCGCCAGCCGCCAGCCGATCTCGATCCTGCCCTTGGGGCCCCAGTCGTGGGGCCACGGCTGCGCCCCCGTGAAGCCGATCGGCTCGCCGTCCGCGTCGAGCAACGTCCAGAAGCAGAAGCCCAGTTCGGCGTCGTGTCTGCGCTGCCGGGCCGTCAGCTCCTCGTACACGGACATCTCGGCCGACACGCCGCCGTGGAACTCCATGACGTCCGGGTCGTCGAACAGCCGGTGCCAGACGAAGGCGTCCTCGTCGGTGGGGACGCGCAGCTGTACGGCGGGCAGGGTCTGGTGCGGCGGTGCCTGCTTTGTCACGGGTGGCCCTTCGGCTGGTGGATCAGTACCGCTGCATAGACTGCCCATATCCCGTGCCCGCCGGCACACAGATTTCGAGCCTTGGGGAGAACCCGCCGTGACCGAGCCCCAGCCCCTCACCGAACACACCGCAGATGTGATCGTCGTCGGGGCCGGGCCAGCCGGCTCCACGACGGCCTACTACTTGGCGAAGGCCGGCCTCGACGTACTCCTTCTTGAGAAGACGGCGTTCCCAAGGGAAAAGGTCTGCGGCGACGGTCTGACGCCGCGCGCCACCAAACAGCTCGTCTCCATGGGGATCGACATCTCCGAAGAGGCGGGCTGGCTGCGGA
Organism: Streptomyces sp. NPDC059037; assembly: GCF_042740015.1. NCBI lineage: Bacteria > Bacillati > Actinomycetota > Actinomycetes > Kitasatosporales > Streptomycetaceae > Streptomyces > Streptomyces sp. NPDC059037. The sequence goes on along the minus strand of NZ_JBHYIG010000042.1, from coordinate 37,438 downwards.
ACAAGGGCCTCCGCATCATCGGCGGCGGCGTTCGGCTCCAGCTCGATTGGCCGGAACTCGCCTCCTACCCGAACTACGGCCTGGTCCGTAAGCGCGACGACTTCGACGAGCAGCTCGCCCGGCAGGCCCAGAAGGCGGGCGCGCGCCTGCACGAGCGCTGCAACGTCGGCGCCCCCATCGTCGACGACCGCACCGGCCGCATCACCGGCGTGCACGCCAAGCTCGGCGAGGAGAAGACCCCGGTCACCTTCCACGCGCCGCTTGTGGTCGCCGCCGACGGCAACTCGACGCGGCTCTCCCTCGCGATGGGGCTGCACCGCCGCGACGACCGTCCGATGGGCGTCGCCGTCCGTACGTACTTCACCTCGCCGCGCCACGACGACGACTACCTGGAGTCCTGGCTTGAGCTGTGGGACCGCCGCGGCGCGCAGGACCGGCTGCTTCCCGGCTACGGCTGGATCTTCGGCATGGGCGACGGCACGTCGAACGTCGGGCTCGGCATCCTCGACTCGTCGGCCGCCTTCAAGGAGCTCGACTGGCGCGAGGTGTTGAAGGCCTGGTGCGCCTCGATGCCGGAGGACTGGGGCTACACCCCGGACAACATGACGATGCCGATCCGCGGCGCCGCGCTGCCGATGGCCTTCAACCGCCAGCCGCACTACACCAAGGGCCTGCTTCTGGTCGGCGACGCGGGCGGCATGGTGAACCCGTTCAACGGCGAGGGCATCGCGTACGCCATGGAATCAGGACAGATCGCCGCAGACGTGATCGTCCAGGCCCAGGCCCGTCAGACGCCCGCCCAGCGGGAGTTGGCACTGCAGCGCTACCCGAAGGTCCTCAAGGACACCTACGGCGGCTACTACTCCCTCGGCCGCGCCTTCGTGAAGCTCATCGGCAACCCGAAGGTCATGAAGATCGCGACGCAGCGCGGCCTGACGCACCCGATGCTGATGAAGTTCACGCTGAAGATGCTGGCCAACCTGACCGACCCGACGGGCGGCGACGCGATGGACCGCATCATCAACGGCCTGAGCAAGGTGGCTCCGAAGGCGTAGCGGCGCGGGCGCCGGGCGAGACGGTGCAAAATGGACGCATGATTTTTATTGCCGTCAAGTTCACCGTCCGCCCCGAGTACAGCGACAGCTGGCTGGAGCGGACCGCCGCGTTCACCGCGGCCACGCGCGCGGAGGAGGGCAACCTCTTCTACGACTGGTCCCGCAGCGTCGACGACCCCAACCAGTTCGTCCTCCTGGAGGGCTTCGCCTCGCAGGAGGCGGGCGCGGTGCACGTCGGGTCCGACCACTTCAAGACCGCCATGGAGACGATGTCCGAGCTGATCGCCGCGACCCCGGAGATCATCCACACCGAGATCCCGGGCAGCAGCTGGTCCGCGATGGGTGAGCTCTCCCCGAAGGGCTGACCGAAGGGCTGAGCAAAGGGCTGAGCCTTCACCAGAAGCGCACAGAAGGGGGGGGGGGGGCGGCCGGGGGGGGGGGGGGGGGGGGCGGGGGGGGGGGGGGGGGGCGGGCGCGGCGCGGGCCCGCCCCGCCGCGCGCGCCGCCCGCGCGCGCGCGC
>NZ_JBHYIG010000042.1:0-35853 GCF_042740015.1 Streptomyces sp. NPDC059037 | reverse complement strand
AACCCCCCCCCCCCCACCCCGGGCCGGCCCCCCCGGGGGGGGGCCCCCCCCCCTTCTACGTGGCTGTGAGGGCCCTCAGAGGACGCGCACGGCGCCGCTCGCCGGGTAACCCGACAGGTCCTGGACGACAACGCCCTTGCTGGGGTTGGCGGCGTCGAGGTACTGACCGTTACCGATGTACACACCGACGTGGTACGCGGAACCGGCGCCACCCCAGTAAAGGATGTCGCCCACCTGGACGTTGGAGAGCGCGACCGGCGTACCGGAGACCGACTGGTCCTGCGAGACGCGCGGAAGGTCCACGCCCGCCTGCTTGAACGCGGCCTGGACGAGGCTGGAGCAGTCCCAGGCGTTGGGCCCGGACGCACCCATGACGTACGCGTCGCCGAGCTGGGCCTTGAGGAAGCTGATGACCGTGCCGACGCTGCCGCTGGCCGGGGCGGCCACATCGGCGGAAGCGCTGGAGCCGCCGGCGGAGGCGCTGAGCGTCGTGCGCTCGGCGGCGCGCGAGGCGCGCTCCTCTTCCGCCTTCTTCTTGGCGGCGGCTTCGGCCTTCGCCTTGGCCTCGGCCTTCCTCTCGGCCTGCGCCTGGTCTTCCTTGGCCTGCTTCGCGGCCTTCACGGCGGCCGCGTCCTGCTCGGCGCGGAGCTCGTAGCTGTCGGCGGCCTGCTGGGTGGCGTCCGCGGACTGCGCGATCTGCGTCGACAGATCCGTGGTGAGCGTGGGCATTTCGATGGTCTCGGTCACCGGCTCGGCGGCGTTCGCCGTGCCAGCGGCCGCGGCCACTGCCAGGGTGCTGAGGACGCCACCGGCAACTCCGGCGCGCAGGGCCATCTTCGAGGCGCTGCGACGGGGCTTCCGGTGGCTGGGTATGTGAGCGGTGTGGGACATGAGAACAACCGCTATCAGGGAGTCAGGGTTCCCATCAAGAAACGTGTGCTGCGCCACAGTTGCTCGCGGCGGGCCTGAATCCCGGGCGTGTCACTTCTTATTGACGCCGTAACGGGCAATGCGGACAACGGTGATCACGCCTGTGATCATGGGCTTTCAGTGATACGTCCGAATTGCCCATGGACTACCACCCGTTGAGGCCGTTGGCCAAGCCCGGCTTCTCGACCGCGATTGGCGCTGTGGCGCAGGTCACATCCGCGACCCTAGGGGATCTCCCTGAGATCCCGCCGAGACCTTCCTGAGATCTCCCGCGGATTTCGGGGGTGTTGCCCGGCACGGAATCCCCGCGCGCCGGACACCGAATCCCCGCGCGGGGGTCACCGCTCCCTCTCGCTCCCTCTTCGCGCGCGAGGCGGCGCCTTCCGTGCGCGAGGCGGCGTCACTCTCGCTCGTGAATCGGTGCACACGTCCACATCCGTCCACACCTCGCCCGCCAAAGTGTGAACGGGGCGCCACTATCAAGCTGATGTGTCCAGCGCCAATTTGCTTGCAGCCGCCATCCCTTGATAGGGCGACACCCTCTCGACCAGGGGTGACTCGCTGAGATGTCACCTCTGGTGATCACTCAGGCGCTTCGCGTATGAAGATCACCGCTCATCCGACTTCATGATCCTTCGTCAGGTGGTGGAGATCACAAAGCTGTTGTCGCACCCCGTGTCGCAGATCACAGACCGGCGGGCATAAGATGCGAGGCAGTTGGGCTTGTGACCTGCTTCACATGTACGCGATCTTCGCGGGCCTCGGCCCAACGCAACCGCCAACAGTCAGTGCCGACTGAGAGGAGCGAGGAGCGTGAACGCCTATGCGCCCATCCTCGTGCTGGGAGCCCTCGGGGCAGGCTTTGCGATCTTCTCCGTGGTCATGGCCACGCTTATCGGTCCAAAGCGGTACAACCGCGCCAAGCTCGAGGCGTATGAGTGCGGGATCGAGCCGACGCCGACTCCGGCCGGCGGTGGGCGATTCCCCATCAAGTACTACCTGACGGCGATGCTCTTCATCGTCTTCGACATCGAGATCGTCTTCCTTTACCCCTGGGCCGTCACCTTCGATGCGCTGGGGATTTTCGGGCTCGTGGAGATGCTGCTCTTCGTGCTCACCGTCTTCGTCGCGTACGCGTACGTATGGCGGCGTGGCGGCCTGGAATGGGACTAAAGGTCTGAGGGGCCAAAGAGCATGGGACTCGAAGAGAAACTGCCGAGCGGTTTTCTGCTGACCACCGTCGAACAAGCCGCGGGCTGGGTGCGCAAGTCATCCGTCTTCCCCGCGACCTTCGGCCTCGCGTGCTGCGCCATCGAGATGATGACGACAGGGGCCGGGCGCTACGACCTGGCGCGCTTCGGCATGGAGGTCTTCCGCGGTTCACCGCGCCAGGCGGACCTGATGATCGTGGCCGGGCGGGTGAGCCAGAAGATGGCGCCCGTCCTGCGGCAGGTCTATGACCAGATGCCGAACCCCAAGTGGGTCATTTCCATGGGGGTTTGTGCGTCATCGGGCGGGATGTTCAACAATTACGCGATTGTGCAGGGCGTGGATCACATTGTTCCCGTTGACATCTATTTGCCCGGCTGTCCGCCGCGGCCCGAGATGCTGATGGACGCCATCCTCAAGCTCCACCAGAAGATCCAGGGCTCCAAGCTCGGGGTCAACGCGGAGGAAGCGGCCCGCGAGGCGGAGGAGGCGGCTCTCAAGGCGCTCCCCACCATCGAGATGAAGGGGCTGCTGCGGTGAGCGACGAGCACCTGAACGGGAACGGCGACGCGAACGGCGTCCCGGCCCCCCGTGACGCCGCCGGCGAGGTCATCGGCGTACGCAAGGGCATGTTCGGCGCCGAGAACGGCGGTGACACCTCCGGCTACGGCGGGCTCGTGCGGACCATCACCCTGCCGGGCGCCTCGACGCGTCCCTACGGCGGCTGGTTCGACGAAGTCGCCGACGAGCTGGAAGGGGCCCTGGAAGAGCAGGGACTCGTCCCGGAGAACGCGATCGAGAAGACGGTCGTCGACCGTGACGAGCTCACCTTCCACGTCGCGCGCGAGCATCTGCTCCGGGTCGCCCAGACCCTGCGCGACGACCCGGCGCTGCGCTTCGAGCTCTGTACGGGTGTCTCGGGGGTGCACTTCCTCGAGGACAAGGGCCGCGAGCTGCACGCCGTCTACCACCTGCGCTCGATCACCCACAACCGCCTGATCCGGCTCGAAGTCAGTGCCCCTGACGCCGATCCGCACGTCCCCTCGCTGGTCTCGGTCTATCCGACCAACGACTGGCACGAGCGCGAGACGTACGACTTCTTCGGCCTGATCTTCGACGGCCACCCGGCCCTCACGCGGATCATGATGCCGGACGACTGGCAGGGCTTCCCGCAGCGCAAGGACTACCCCCTCGGCGGCATCCCCATCGAGTACAAGGGCGCCCAGATCCCGGCTCCGGACCAGCGGAGGTCGTACAGCTGATGAGCACTTCACATGCATCCGCCCGTGAGACCACCGAGGGGACTGTATATACAGTCACCGGCGGCGACTGGGACGAGGTCGTCGAGTCCGCCGCCCGGTCCGACGACGAGCGCATCATCGTCAACATGGGGCCGCAGCACCCCTCCACGCACGGCGTGCTGCGGCTGATCCTGGAGATCGAGGGCGAGACCGTCTCCGAGGCCCGCTGCGGCATCGGCTATCTGCACACGGGCATCGAGAAGAACCTCGAGTACCGCACGTGGACGCAGGGCACGACGTTCGTCACGCGCATGGACTATCTGACGCCGTTCTTCAACGAGACGGCGTACTGCCTAGGGGTCGAGAAGCTCCTCGGCATCGAGGACCAGATCCCGGACCGCGCCTCGGTCATCCGCGTGCTCCTCATGGAGCTCAACCGTCTCTCCTCGCACCTGGTGTGCATCGCCACCGGCGGCATGGAGCTCGGCGCGACGACGATCATGATCTACGGCTTCCGTGATCGTGAACTCATTCTCGACATCTTCGAGTTGATCACCGGCCTGCGCATGAACCACGCGTACATCCGGCCCGGCGGACTCGCCCAGGACCTGCCCCCGGGCGCCGTGGACCAGCTCCGCGAGTTCCTGAAGCAGATGAAGAAGAACCTTCCCGAGTACGACAAGCTTGCCACCGGGAACCCCATCTTCAAGGCCCGTATGCAGGACGTCGGCTATCTGGACCTCGCGGGCTGCATGGCCCTCGGCGCCACCGGCCCGGTGCTCCGCTCCGCGGGCCTGCCGCACGACCTGCGCAAGACGCAGCCCTACTGCGGTTACGAGAACTACGAGTTCGACGTGCCGACCGCCGACACCTGTGACTCCTACGGGCGCTTCCTGATCCGCCTGGAGGAGATGCGCCAGTCGCTGCGCATCGTCGAGCAGTGCCTGGACCGGCTCGCCCCGGGCCCGGTCATGGTCGCCGACAAGAAGATCGCCTGGCCCGCCCAACTGGCGCTCGGCCCCGACGGTCTGGGCAACTCGCTCGACCACATCAAGAAGATCATGGGCACCTCCATGGAGGCCCTCATCCACCACTTCAAGCTGGTGACCGAAGGCTTCCGGGTCCCGGCCGGGCAGACATACGCCGCCGTCGAGTCGCCCAAGGGCGAGCTCGGGGTGCATGTCGTCTCCGACGGCGGCACCCGCCCCTACCGGGTCCACTTCCGCGACCCGTCCTTCACCAACCTGCAGGCCATGGCGGCGATGTGCGAGGGCGGCCAGGTCGCCGACGTCATCGTCGCCGTCGCGTCCATCGACCCCGTGATGGGAGGCGTCGACCGGTGACCACCACTCCTTCCCAACAGGGTGCGGGCGTCAGCCTCGGCATGCCCCAACTCCCCGCCCCCGACTACCCGGACGACGTACGGGCCCGGCTCGAAGCGGACGCCAAGGAAGTCATCGCCCGCTACCCGGACTCCCGCTCCGCGCTCCTTCCGCTGCTGCACCTGGTGCAGTCCGAGGAGGGTTACGTCACGCGGACCGGCATGGCGTTCTGCGCAGACGTGCTCGGCCTGACCACGGCCGAGGTCACCGCGGTGGCGACCTTCTACACGATGTACCGGCGCAAGCCCTCCGGTGACTACCAGGTCGGCGTCTGCACCAACACGCTCTGCGCCGTCATGGGCGGCGACGCGATCTTCGAGTCGCTCCAGGAGCACCTGGGTGTCGGCAACGAGGGGACCACAGAGGACGGCAAGGTCACGCTGGAGCACATCGAGTGCAACGCGGCCTGCGACTTCGCTCCCGTCGTGATGGTCAACTGGGAGTTCTTCGACAACCAGACCCCCGAGACCGCCAAGCGGCTCGTCGACGACCTGCGCGCGGGAGTGCAGGTCGAGCCGACCCGCGGCGCCCCCTTGTGCACGTACAAGGAGACGGCCCGGATTCTGGCGGGCTTCCCGGACGAGCGGCCCGGCGCCGTCGAGGCGAGCGGCGGCGCAGGCCCCGCCTCGCTGATCGGACTGCAGCTCGCCAAAGGCGAGTTGGCACAGCCGCGGGTGGTCCACCCGCGTGACGAGTCGACGTCGGACGCGGTCACCGAGGAGGGGGAGTGATGACCTTGGCAGCCGAGATCGACCACGAGACGAGCCCCGAGAAGGTGCTCGCGCCGGTCCTTTCGGCGTTCTGGGACGAGGAGAAGTCCTGGACGCTGGACACCTACCGGCGGCACGAAGGGTACGAGGGCCTGCGCAAGGCCCTGGCGATGGCGCCCGACGACCTCATCGCGTACGTGAAGGACTCCGGCCTGCGCGGCCGGGGCGGGGCGGGATTCCCCACCGGAATGAAATGGCAGTTCATTCCGCAGGGCGATGGAAAGCCGCACTATCTAGTTGTCAACGCCGACGAATCGGAGCCGGGGACCTGCAAGGACATCCCGCTCCTCTTCGCGAACCCGCATTCCCTCATCGAGGGGATCGTGATCGCGTGCTACGCGATCCGTTCTTCGCATGCCTTCATCTATCTGCGCGGTGAAGTCGTCCCCGTGCTGCGGCGGTTGCACGAGGCCGTGCGTGAGGCGAAAGAGGCGGGATTCCTGGGCGAGAACATCCTGGGCAGCGGACTCGATCTGGAACTCACCGTGCACGCGGGCGCGGGCGCGTACATCTGTGGTGAGGAGACCGCGCTGCTCGACTCGCTCGAAGGCCGCCGTGGCCAGCCGCGACTGCGTCCCCCTTTCCCTGCCGTCGCGGGCCTCTACGCATGCCCCACTGTTGTCAATAACGTCGAGTCCATCGCGTCGGTTCCCGCGATCCTCAATCGCGGAAAAGACTGGTTCAAATCGATGGGGAGTGAGAAGTCTCCCGGCTTCACGCTCTATTCGCTCAGCGGGCACGTCACCAGTCCCGGTCAGTACGAGGCGCCGCTCGGCATCACGCTGCGCCAGCTGCTCGACATGAGCGGCGGGATGCGGGCGGGCCACCGGCTCAAGTTCTGGACGCCGGGCGGCTCTTCGACGCCGATGTTCACCGACGAGCACCTCGACGTCCCCCTTGACTACGAGGGCGTGGGCGCCGCCGGTTCGATGCTCGGCACCAAGGCGCTGCAGTGCTTCGACGAGACGACCTGCGTCGTGCGGGCCGTCACCCGCTGGACCGAGTTCTACGCCCATGAGTCCTGCGGCAAGTGCACGCCCTGCCGCGAAGGGACGTACTGGCTGGTGCAGTTGCTCCGCGACATCGAGGCCGGCAAGGGCGTCATGGCCGACCTCGACAAGCTGAACGACATCGCCGACAACATCAACGGCAAGTCCTTCTGCGCCCTCGGCGACGGCGCGGCCTCGCCGATCTTCTCCTCGCTCAAGTACTTCCGCGAGGAGTACGAGGAGCACATCACCGGCAAGGGCTGCCCCTTCGACCCGGCCAAGTCGACGCTCTGGGCCGGCCGGCCCGCCGACAATTCGGAGGTGAACGCATGACAGTACTTCAGCCTAATGGTGGCTCCGCCACGGGCCAACGCGCTCCCTCCGGGGGCGGTGAGGCGGCGGTTCCGCCGGAAGATCTCGTCTCGCTGACGATCGACGGCATCGAGATCAGCGTCCCCAAGGGGACATTGGTCATCCGGGCCGCCGAGCTGCTCGGCATCGAGATCCCGCGGTTCTGCGACCACCCGCTGCTCGACCCCGCGGGCGCCTGCCGCCAGTGCATCGTCGAGGTGGAGGGCCAGCGCAAGCCGATGGCGTCCTGCACCATCACCTGCACCGACGGCATGGTCGTGAAGTCGCAGCTGACGTCGCCGGTCGCCGATAAGGCGCAGCGCGGTGTGATGGAGCTGCTGCTCATCAACCACCCGCTGGACTGCCCGGTCTGCGACAAGGGCGGCGAGTGCCCGCTGCAGAACCAGGCGATGCAGGTCGGTGACCCGGACTCCCGCTTCGAGGGCAAGAAGCGGACGTACGAGAAGCCGGTTCCGATCTCCACGCAGGTCCTGCTCGACCGCGAGCGGTGCGTGCTCTGCGCGCGCTGCACCCGCTTCTCGAACCAGATCGCGGGCGACCCGATGATCGAGCTGATCGAGCGGGGCGCGCTGCAGCAGGTCGGCACGGGCGAGGGCGACCCCTTCGAGTCGTACTTCTCCGGGAACACCATCCAGATCTGCCCGGTCGGCGCGCTGACCTCGGCGGCGTATCGCTTCCGCTCCCGGCCCTTCGACCTGGTGTCGTCGCCCTCGGTGTGCGAGCACTGCTCGGGCGGCTGCGCGACCCGCACCGACCACCGGCGCGGCAAGGTCATGCGGCGCCTCGCCCAGGACGACCCCGAGGTCAACGAGGAGTGGATCTGCGACAAGGGACGCTTCGGCTTCCGTTACGCGCAGAAGCCGGACCGGCTGACCACTCCCTTGGTGCGCGATGCCGCAACGGGTCAGCTGGAGCCCGCCAGTTGGCCCGAGGCCCTGGAGGTGGCGGCCCGCGGTCTCGCCGCGGCGCGCGGCCGCACCGGTGTCCTCACCGGCGGCCGGCTCACCGTGGAGGACGCCTACGCGTACAGCAAGTACGCGCGCGTGGCGCTCGACACGAACGACATCGACTTCCGCGCGCGCGTGCACAGCAGCGAGGAGGCCGACTTCCTCGCGGCGCGCGTCGCGGGCCGTGGCCGGGACCTCGACGGCACCGGAGTCACGTACGCGGCACTGGAGAAGGCGCCCGCGGTCCTGCTCGTCGGATTCGAGTCCGAGGAGGAGGCACCCGGGATTTTCCTGCGGCTGCGCAAGGCCTGGCGCAAGCACGGCCAGCGGACCTTCTCGCTGGCGCCCTTCGCGTCCCGTGGCCTGGAGAAGGCGGGCGGCACGCTGCTGCCGGCCGCTCCCGGGACCGAGACGGAGTGGCTCGACGCGCTCGCGGCCGGGGCCGGCCTGGAGGGCGACGGTGCCAAGGCGGCCGAGGCGCTGCGCACTTCGGGCGCGGTGATCGTCGTCGGTGAGCGCGCCGCCGGTGTGCGCGGCGGGCTCACCGCCGCCGTGCGGGCCGCGTCCGCGACCGGCGCCCAGCTGGTGTGGATCCCGCGCAGGGCGGGGGAGCGCGCCGCCATCGAGGCGGGCGCGCTGCCCTCGCTGCTGCCGGGCGGCCGTCCGGCCACCGACCCGCGTGCGCGAGAGGAGGTCGCTGCGGCCTGGGGCGTCGCCGAACTCCCGCACCGCTACGGCCGCGACACCGGCCAGATCGTCGAGGCCGCCGCGACCGGTGAACTGCGGGCGCTCCTGGTGTCGGGTGTGGAGGTCGCCGACCTTCCCGACCCGGCACGCGCGCGTGAAGCCCTCGCGGAGATCGGCTTCCTGGTCTCGCTCGAACTGCGTCCCAGCGAGGTCACCGAGCACGCCGACGTCGTACTGCCCGTGGCGGCGGTCGCGGAGAAGCCGGGCACCTTCCTCAACTGGGAGGGCAGGGCACGGCTTTTCGCCGCCGCGCTCAAGCCCGACCAGATGACGCGCCCGCTCGCGCCCAGCGACGCGCGGGTGCTGCACATGCTGGCCGACGCCGGCGACGTACACCTGGGTCTTCCTGACCTGACGACCGCCCGGCGCGAGCTGGACCGGCTCGGCGGCTGGGACGGGCCGCACGCGAGCGAGCCCTTGGAGACAGGTGCCCAGCCGCCCAGGCCAGCCTCCGGAGAGGCCGTTCTCGCGGGGCACCGGCTGCTGCTCGACCAGGGCCGCCTCCAGGAGGGCGACGACGCGCTCGCGGGGACGCGGCACGCGGCGGTCGCCCGGCTCTCGGCGGCCACCGCGGCGGAGGCCGGCGTCAAGGACGGCGACACCCTCGCCGTCACCGGTCCTGCGGGAGGCGCGACCGAACTCCCGCTCCAGGTCACCGAGATGCCGGACCGGGTGGTGTGGCTGCCGCTGAACTCGACCGGGGGAGGCGTCGCCTCGGACACCGGCGCGCGCCCCGGCGACCTCGTCCGCATCGGCCCGGCGGTCCTGCCGGAGCCCACTGAGGCCCCGGAGGTGACGTCGTGATGCACACCGTGGTGCCGCTTGCGGCGGAAGACCTGTCCATGTTCGGCCGTGACCCCTGGTGGCTCGTCGCCATCAAGGCGGTCTTCTGCTTCGCGTTCCTGATGGTGACGGTGCTCTTCTCCATCGTGTGGGAGCGCAAGGTCGTCGCCTGGATGCAGCTGCGCATCGGCCCCAACCGGCACGGCCCCTGGGGCATGCTGCAGTCCCTCGCGGACGGCATCAAGCTGATGCTCAAGGAAGACGTGATCGTCAAGCGCGCGGACAAGGTGGTCTACATCCTTGCCCCGATCGTCGCCGCGATCCCGGCCTTCATGGCGATCGCGGTGATCCCCTTCGGGCCCGCGGGCAACGAAGTCTCGATCTTCGGCCAGCGCACCACGATGCAACTCACCGACCTGCCGATCGCGATGCTCTACATCCTCGCGGTCGCCTCGGTCGGCATCTACGGCATCGTGCTCGCGGGTTGGAGTTCTGGATCCACCTATCCGCTCCTCGGGGGTCTGCGCTCCTGCGCGCAGATGATCTCGTACGAGATCGCGATGGGCGCGGCCTTCGCCTCCGTCTTCCTCTACTCCGGGTCGATGTCGACCTCGGCGATCGTGGAGGCGCAGGCGGACCGCTGGTACATCCTGCTGCTTCCCGTCTCGTTCCTGATCTACATCGTGACGATGGTCGGCGAGACCAACCGCGCGCCGTTCGACATGCCGGAGTCCGAGGGCGACCTCGTCGGTGGCTTCAACACCGAGTACTCCTCCATCAAGTTCGCGCTGTTCATGCTCGCCGAGTACGTCAACATGGTCACCGTCTCGGCGGTCTCGGTCACGCTCTTCTTGGGCGGCTGGCGGGCCCCGTATCCGGTCAGCACCTTCTGGGAGGGCGCGAACCACGGCTGGTGGCCGATGCTCTGGTTCGTGATCAAGGTCCAGCTGCTGCTGTTCTTCTTCATCTGGCTGCGCGGCACGCTGCCACGCGTCCGCTACGACCAGCTGATGAAGCTCGGCTGGAAGGTCCTGATCCCGGTCTCGGTCGTCTGGCTGATGCTCGTGGCCACGGTCAGGGTGATGCGGAACGAGGACTACGACTTCACCTCGATCGCGCTCTATGTGGGCGGCGGAGTCATCGCACTGCTCTTGCTCTCCGTCGTCGTCGACATCTTCCGCGACAAACGCGAGAAGGAGGCGGCGGTCCAGGAGGAGCCGGTCGCCTTCGACCCGATGGCGGGCGGATTCCCGGTCCCGCCGCTGCCCGGACAGACCCTGCCGCCCGTGCCGCGCCGACGCTCGCGCCAGGAGCGGGAGTTGATTGTCAGTGGCGGGCCGGATACTCAAAGTGACGGAAAGGAGGCGTCCGATGGCTGAGCCGAACGAGGACTCGACCCACGAGTCGAACCAATCGAAGCAGGGGTTCCAGAACCCCGTCGCGGGCTTCGGCGTGACCTTCAAGGCCATGTTCAAGAAGCGGCTGACCGAGCAGTACCCGGAGCAGGAGAAGACCACCGCTCCCCGCTTCCACGGCAGGCATCAGCTCAACCGCCATCCGGACGGCCTGGAGAAGTGCATCGGCTGTGAGCTCTGCGCCTGGGCCTGCCCCGCGGACGCCATCTATGTGGAGGGCGCGGACAACACCGAGGAGGAGCGCTACTCCCCGGGCGAGCGGTACGGCCGCGTCTACCAGATCAACTACGCCCGCTGCATCCTGTGCGGCCTGTGCATCGAGGCGTGCCCCACGCGCGCGTTGACGATGACGAACGAGTTCGAGCTGGCGGACAGCACCCGCGCGAACCTCATCTACACCAAGGAGCAGCTGCTCGCCGGCCTGGAGGAAGGCATGGTCGAGTCGCCGCACTCGATCTTCCCGGGCACGGACGAGCAGGACTACTACCGCGGCCTGGTGACCGAGGCCGCGCCCGGCACGGTCCCCCAAGTGGCCGTCAGCAAGGGCGAGAAGGCTCCTGAGGCGGAAGGGGCGGCAGGATGAGCGAGCTTGCCGCCTACACCACGTCGACGGGTGAGGCCGTCCAGTTCTGGGTGCTCGGCACGGTCGCCGTGATCGGCGCCCTGTGCACCATCCTCATGAAGAAGGCGGTGCACAGCGCGCTCTGCCTGGCCGGGACCATGATCGTCCTGGCGGTCTTCTACCTCGCCAACGGCGCGTACTTCCTGGGCATCGTCCAGGTCGTCGTCTACACCGGCGCGATCATGATGCTCTTCCTCTTCGTGGTCATGCTCGTCGGCGTCACCGCCGCCGACTCCCTGAAGGAGACCATCAAGGGCCAGCGCTGGCTGGCCGGTCTGTGCGGCTTCGGCTTCGCGATCCTGCTGTTCGCGGGGATCGGGAACGCTTCGGTGAACGAGTTCGCGGGCCTCTCCAAGGCGAACGCGGGCGGCAACGTGGAGGGGCTCGCCGAGCTCATCTTCACGAAGTACGTCTTCGCCTTCGAGATCACCGGCGCGCTGCTGATCACCGCCACCGTCGGCGCGATGGTGCTGACCCACCGCGAGCGCACGGAGCGCGCCAAGACGCAGCGCGAGATGTCCGAGGCGCGCGTGCGCTCCAGCCACGTGCCGCCGCTGCCCGCCCCCGGTGTCTACGCACGGCACAACGCCGTGGACATCGCGGGCCTGCTCCCGGACGGCACTCCGTCGGAGCTCACGGTCAACAAGACGCTGCGCGAGCGCGGCCAGATCCGTGATGTGTCGGACGAGGCGATCGCCGATCTGCGGGCGCTCGAGCAGCGCTCCACGGAGCGCCTGGAGCGGTCGCCCGAGGCCGAGGAGGCGTCGAAGTGAATCCGGTCAACTACCTGTACCTCGCGGCGCTGTTGTTCGCGATCGGCGCCACCGGCGTGCTGATCAGGCGGAACGCGATCGTGGTGTTCATGTGTATCGAGCTGATGCTCAACGCGTGCAACCTCGCCTTCGTCGCCTTCTCCCGGCTGCACGGCAACCTCGACGGCCAGATCATCGCCTTCTTCACGATGGTCGTCGCCGCCGCGGAGGTCGTGGTCGGCCTGGCGATCATCGTGTCGCTGTTCCGCTCCCGCCACTCGGCCTCGGTCGACGACGCCAGCCTGATGAAGCTGTAAGGGGTCGCTGAAAAGTGGAGAACCTGATCGCGCTGCTGGTAGCGGCGCCTCTGCTCGGAGCGGCCGTACTGCTGTGCGGCGGGCGGCGGTTGGACCGTGTGGGCCACTGGCTCGGCACGCTGCTCGCGGCCGCCTCCTTCGTCGTCGGCGTGCTGCTCTTCACCGACATGCTGGGCAAGGGCGCCGAGGAGCGCTCCCTGTCGCAGCACCTGTTCAGCTGGATCCCCGTGGAGGGCTTCCAAGCGGACGTCGCCTTCCAGCTCGACCAGCTGTCGATGACGTTCGTCCTGCTGATCACCGGTGTGGGCACGCTGATCCACATCTACTCCATCGGGTACATGGAGCACGACGAGCGGCGCCGCCGCTTCTTCGGCTATCTGAACCTGTTCCTCGCGGCGATGCTCCTTCTGGTCCTCGCCGACAACTACCTGCTCCTGTACGTCGGATGGGAGGGCGTCGGCCTCGCCTCGTACCTCCTGATCGGCTTCTGGCAGCACAAGCCCAGCGCGGCCACCGCCGCGAAGAAGGCCTTCCTGGTCAACCGGGTCGGCGACATGGGCCTCTCGATCGCGATCATGCTGATGTTCACCACCTTCGGGACGTTCGCCTTCGGGCCCGTCCTCGAAGCGACGGGTGAGACCAGCGAGGGCAAGCTCACCGCCATCGGCCTGATGCTGCTGCTCGCCGCGTGCGGCAAGTCCGCCCAGGTGCCGCTGCAGTCCTGGCTCGGCGACGCGATGGAGGGCCCGACCCCGGTCTCGGCCCTGATCCACGCGGCGACGATGGTGACCGCGGGCGTGTACTTGATCGTCCGCTCCGGAGAGATCTTCAACGCCGCGCCGGACGCCCAGCTCGTCGTCACCGTCGTCGGAGCGGTCACACTCCTGTTCGGTGCGATCGTCGGTTGCGCGAAGGACGACATCAAGAAGGCCCTCGCCGGGTCGACGATGTCCCAGATCGGCTACATGATCCTGGCCGCGGGCCTCGGCCCCATCGGCTACGTCTTCGCGATCATGCACCTGGTGACGCACGGCTTCTTCAAGGCCGGGCTCTTCCTCGGGGCCGGTTCGGTCATGCACGGCATGAACGACGAGGTCGACATGAGGAAGTACGGCGGCCTGCGCAAGTACATGCCGGTCACCTTCGTGACCTTCGGGCTCGGCTATCTCGCGATCATCGGCTTCCCCGGTCTGTCCGGCTTCTTCTCCAAGGACAAGATCATCGAGGCGGCGTTCGCCAAGGGCGGCACGGAGGGCTGGATCCTCGGCTCGGTGGCGCTCCTGGGCGCGGCCATCACGGCGTACTACATGACCCGCGTGATGCTGATGACCTTCTTCGGAGAGAAGCGGTGGCAGCCGGATGCGGAAGGCAAGGAGCCGCACCCGCACGAGTCGCCCAAGTCGATGACGATCCCGATGATCCTGCTGGCCTTCGGGTCGGTCTTCGCGGGCGGGTTCTTCAGCATCGGCGACCGCTTCATGCACTGGCTGGAGCCGGTCACCCACCACGACCACGGCGACTCGCCGCTCAGCGCCACCACGGTCACGGGCGCCACCATGGTCGTCCTGGTCATCGGAGTGACCTTCGCCTACGTCCAGTACGGACGCCGGCCGGTCCCGGTCACCGCCCCGCGCGGCTCGCTGCTCACCCGGGCCGCCCGCCGCGATCTCCTCCAGGACGACTTCAACCACGTGGTCCTGGTGCGCGGCGGCGAGCACCTCACGCGGTCCCTGGTCTACGTCGACCACACCCTGGTCGACGGAGTCGTCAACGGCACGGCGGCCTCGGTCGGCGGGCTCTCCGGGCGGCTGCGCAAACTGCAGAACGGCTACGCCCGCTCCTACGCGGTCTCGATGTTCGGCGGCGCTGCGGTACTCATCGCCGCGACCCTGCTGATGAGGGCGGTCTGATACCGATGTCCTTTCCTCTGCTGACAGCGACGGCGGCCCTGCCCGCGGTCGGCGCGATCGCCACGGCAGCCGTCCCGGCCGCCCGGCGGGGCGCCGCCAAGTGGCTCGCGCTGCTCGTCTCGCTCGCGACGCTCGCGCTCGCCGTGACCGTGCTCGTGCGGTTCGACCCGGACGGGGACCGCTATCAACTCACCGAATCCCGGTCCTGGATCGCGGACTTCGGGGTGCGGTACGAACTCGGAGTGGACGGCATCGGTGTCGCGCTCATCGCGCTCACCGCGCTCCTGATCCCCTTCATCATCCTGGCCGGCTGGCACGACGCCGATCCCCTGGAGACCAAGTCCTCGCGCTGGCGGCCGACTCAGGGCTTCTTCGCCCTGATCCTCGCCGTCGAGGCGATGGTGATCATCTCCTTCGAGGCCACCGACGTCTTCCTCTTCTACATCTTCTTCGAAGCCATGCTCATCCCGATGTACTTCCTCATCGGCGGCTTCGGAGACCGCGCCCACGCGGGCAGCGACGAGAAGGCATCGGCCCAACGCTCGTACGCGGCCGTGAAGTTCCTCCTCTACAACCTGGTCGGCGGCCTGATCATGCTGGCCGCCGTGATCGGGCTCTACGTGGTGGCGGGGAACTTCTCGCTCCAGGAGATCGCCGAGGCGCGGGCCAACGGCACGCTCGACATGGCGACCAGCACCGAGCGGTGGCTCTTCCTCGGCTTCTTCTTCGCCTTCGCGGTGAAGGCGCCGCTTTGGCCGCTGCACACCTGGCTGCCGAACGCGATGGGCGAGGCCACGGCCCCGGTCGCCGTACTGATCACGGCCGTCGTCGACAAGGTCGGTACGTTCGCGATGCTGCGGTTCTGCCTCGGGCTCTTCCCCGAGGCGAGCAAGTGGGCGACGCCGGTCATCGTCGTACTCGCGCTGATCAGCATCGTCTACGGCGCACTGCTCGCCGTCGGGCAGCGCGACATCAAGCGGCTTGTGGCGTACGCGTCGATCTCGCACTTCGGGTTCATCATTCTCGGCATCTTCGCGATGACCTCGCAGGGCCAGTCCGGCGCGACGCTCTACATGGTCAACCACGGCATCTCGACCGCCGCGCTGATGCTGGTGGCCGGCTTCCTGATCTCGCGGCGCGGTTCGCGGCTCATCGCGGACTACGGAGGCGTGCAGAAGGTCGCCCCGGTGCTCGCGGGCACCTTCCTGATCGGCGGTCTCGCGACGCTCTCACTGCCGGGGCTCGCCCCGTTCGTGAGTGAGTTCCTGGTCCTGGTCGGCGCGTTCGCGCGCTATCCGGTGGCCGGGATCATCGCGACCTTCGGCATCGTGCTCGCCGCGCTCTACACCCTCGTCCTGTACCAGCGGACGATGACGGGCCCCGTGAAGCCCGAGGTCTCGTCCATGCCCGACCTGAGGGTGCGGGAACTGGTCGTCGTCGCCCCGCTGATCGCGCTCCTGATCGGCCTCGGCGTCTACCCGAAGCCGCTCACCGAGCTGGTGAACCCGGCGGTCGAGCACACCATGTCCGACGTACAGCAGAAGGACCCGAAGCCCGACGTGGAGGCGGCCAAGTGAGCGCATCGGCTGTCCACAGCCTGTGGACAATGGCGTCGGCCGCGGCGCCCCAGGACACGATCGACAAGATCGACACTCCCACGATCGAGTACGCGCAGCTGTCACCGACGTTGATCGTCATCGGCGCGGCGGTCCTCGGGATCCTCATCGAGGCCTTCGTACCGCGTAAGTCCCGTTACTACGTCCAGGTGTTCGTGGCCGTGGTCGCCCTCACCGCGGCCTTCGCCGCGGTCGTCGGGCTCGCGGCCACCGGATACGGCACGACGAAGGCGCACATCGCCGCGATGGGCGCCATCGCCGTCGACGGACCCGCGCTCTTCCTGCAGGGCACGATCCTCCTCGCCGGACTCGTCGCGATCTTCACCTTCGCCGAGCGGCGGCTCGACCCGCTGGCGCACGGCAATCGCGTCGACTCGTTCGTCGCGCAGGCCGGCGCCGTGCCGGGCAGCGAGGGCGAAAAGGCCGCCACGAAGGCCGGGTTCGCCACCACCGAGGTGTTCCCGCTGGCGCTCTTCGCGATCGGCGGGATGCTCGTCTTCCCGTCGGCGAACGACCTCCTGACGCTCTTCATCGCTCTTGAGGTCTTCTCGCTGCCGCTCTACCTGCTGTGCGCGCTCGCCCGCCGCAAGCGTCTGATGTCGCAGGAAGCCGCCGTCAAGTACTTCCTGCTCGGCGCCTTCTCCTCCGCCTTCATGCTCTTCGGGATCGCGCTGCTCTACGGATACGCGGGCTCGGTGTCGTACGGCACCATCGCGAAGGTCGTCGACGGCAGCATCGAGACGGTCAACCCGGCGCTCGCCGACACCATGGGCAACGACGCGCTGCTCCTGATCGGCGCCGCGATGATCGTCATGGGTCTGCTCTTCAAGGTCGGCGCGGTGCCGTTCCACATGTGGACCCCGGACGTCTACCAGGGCGCTCCGACCCCGGTGACCGGCTTCATGGCGGCGGCGACGAAGGTGGCCGCCTTCGGCGCGCTGCTCCGGCTGCTCTACGTGGTCCTGCCGGGCCTGCGCTGGGACTGGCGGCCGGTGATGTGGGGCGTCGTGATCCTCACGATGCTGGCCGGTGCGATCGTCGCGATCACCCAGACCGACATCAAGCGGCTCCTCGCGTACTCGTCGATCGCGCACGCGGGCTTCATCCTCGCCGGTGTCATCGCCATGACCCCGGACGGCATCTCGTCGGTCCTCTTCTATCTGGGGGCCTACTCCTTCGTGACGATCGGTGCGTTCGCCGTGGTCACGCTGGTGCGGGACGCGGGCGGCGAGGCCACGCACCTGTCCAAGTGGGCGGGGCTCGGCCGCAGGTCGCCGCTGGTCGCGGCGGTCTTCGCGGTCTTCCTGCTCGCCTTCGCCGGCATCCCGCTGACCTCCGGGTTCTCCGGGAAGTTCGCGGTCTTCAAGGCGGCGGCCGAGGGCGGCGCGGGCGCGCTGGTCGTGGTCGGTGTGATCTCGTCCGCGATCGCCGCGTTCTTCTACATCCGTGTGATCGTGCTCATGTTCTTCAGCGAGCCGAAGGCGGACGGCCCGACCGTCGCCGTGCCCTCGCCGCTGACCATGACCGCGATCGGCGTGGGCGTCGCGGTGACGGTCGTCCTCGGTGTGGCCCCGCAGTACTTCCTGGATCTGGCGAACCAGGCGGGGGTCTTCGTCCGCTGACCGACTCCGTCTCCGGCACCGTCTCCGTTCGTCCGCCGCCCGGCACCCTGTTCGACTGGGGTGCCGGGCGGTGGCGTCTGGCGGGCCTGGCCTGTGGATAACTTCCAGGGCTGTCGGTCCTGAGCCCTATCGTGGAGGCAGTGGTCGAAGCGCGACGTACGGGGGCAGGGCGATGGATGGGATCAGTGGCATGAGCGAGGTGACCGTACCGAGCGCGGTGGCGGACAGTGACGCGCTGCGGACGCTGCACCGCGTCTTCGGGTACGACGCGTTCCGCGGCGAGCAGGAAGCGATCATCGAGCATGTGATCGCGGGCGGGGACTCCGTCGTGCTGATGCCCACCGGCGGCGGCAAGTCGCTCTGCTATCAGATCCCGGCCCTGGTCAGATCCGGCACGGGCGTGGTCGTCTCGCCGCTCATCGCGCTCATGCAGGACCAGGTGGACGCGCTGCGGGCGCTGGGCGTGCGGGCCGGGTTCATCAACTCCACGCAGGACTTCGACGAGCGGCGCGTGATGGAGGCCGAGTTCCTCGCGGGGGAGCTCGACGTGCTGTACCTGGCGCCGGAGCGGCTGCGCCTGGAGTCGACCCTCGATCTGCTCTCGCGCGCCAAGATCTCCGTCTTCGCGATCGACGAGGCGCACTGCGTCGCCCAGTGGGGCCACGACTTCCGCCCCGACTATCTGGCCCTCTCCCTCCTGGGCGAGCGCTGGCCGGACGTGCCGCGCATCGCCCTGACGGCGACGGCGACGCACGCCACGCACCGGGAGATCACCGAGCGGCTCGGCATGCCGGACGCCAAGCACTTCGTGGCGAGCTTCGACCGGCCCAACATCCAGTACCGCATCGTGCCGAAGGCCGAGCCGAAGAAGCAGCTCCTGTCCTTCCTGAAGGAGGAGCACACGGGCGACGCGGGCATCGTCTACTGCCTGTCGCGCAACTCGGTCGAGAAGACAGCGGAGTTCCTGTGCAAGAACGGCATCGAGGCGGTGCCGTACCACGCGGGCCTGGACGGCGGGACGCGCGCCGCCCACCAGTCCCGCTTCCTCCGTGAGGAGGGCCTGGTGGTGTGCGCCACGATCGCCTTCGGCATGGGCATCGACAAGCCGGACGTCCGCTTCGTCGCCCACCTCGACCTGCCGAAGTCCGTCGAGGGCTACTACCAGGAGACGGGCCGCGCGGGCCGTGACGGACTGCCCTCCACGGCCTGGATGGCGTACGGCCTGCAGGACGTCGTCCAGCAGCGGAAGATGATCCAGGGCAGCGAGGGCGACGAGGCGTTCCGCCGCAGGGCGGCCTCGCACCTGGACTCGATGCTGGCGCTGTGCGAGACAGCCCAGTGCCGCCGGGGCCAGCTCCTCACCTACTTCGGCCAGGACGCGGACGGCCAGTCCTGCGGCAACTGCGACACCTGCCTCACACCCCCGGAGACGTGGGACGGCACGGTGGCGGCGCAGAAGGTCCTGTCGACGGTCGTACGGCTCCAGCGCGAGCGCGGGCAGAAGTTCGGCGCGGGCCAGATCATCGACATCCTGCTCGGCAAGAAGACCGCCAAGGTCATCCAGTTCGACCACGACCAGCTCTCGGTCTTCGGCATCGGCGAGGAGCTCGCGGAGGCCGAATGGCGGGGCGTGGTGCGGCAGTTGCTGGCCCAGGGGCTCATCGCGGTCGAGGGGGAGTACGGCACGCTGGTCCTGACCGAGGAGAGCGGAACAGTCCTCGGCAGGGAGCGGGAGGTGCGGTTGCGCAAGGAGCCCAAGCGCGCGGCTGCCGCCCGGGCCTCGAAGGGGGAGCGGAAGGCGAAGACGGCGGCCGCCGTGGCCGAGCTGCCTCAGGAGGCGGTGCCGGTGTTCGAGGCGCTGCGGGCATGGCGCGGGGCACAGGCCAAGGAGCTCGGCCTCCCGGCGTACGTGATCTTCCACGACGCCACGCTGCGGGAGATCGCCACGCTGCGGCCCTCGTCCCTGGCGGAGCTGGGAGGCATCAGCGGCCTCGGCGAGAAGAAGCTGGCTACTTACGGGGAGGGCGTGCTGGGGGTTCTGGCGGAGCTGAACGGTACGGCCACTCCTCCTCCGGAGGCCCCGCAGCCGCCGGAGGAGGAGTGGCCGGAGCCGCCGGAGGACTTCTGAGAGGGCGCCGAGGGGCGCCCCGCAGGGGCGCGGGGAACTGCGCGACCAGCCACGACGGCGCTGTAGACGCTCCCGCTCCCCGGCCCCTGCCGGACTCAGCGCGCCGCGGCGACCCTGCCAGAAACCTCGCCGAGGCCCACCCGGATCCCATCCGGACCAGGGGCCCACGCACTCAGAGTGACCTCATCCCCGTCCTCCAGGAACGTCCGCTTCCCGTCCGGCAGGACAAGCGGGTCGCGGCCGTTCCAGGTGATCTCGATGAGGGAGCCGTACTGCCCCTCCGAGGGGCCGGAGACGGTGCCCGAGCCGTAGAGGTCACCGGTGCGCAGGGACGCGCCGTTCACCGTCATGTGGGCCAGCTGCTGGGCGGCCGTCCAGTAGACGGTGGAGAAGGGCGGCTCGGAGATGACGTGGCCGTTCAGGGTCACGGTGATCCGCAGGTCGTAGCCGCCCGGCTCGTCCGCGGCGGACTCCGCCGAGTCGTCCAGATAGGGGAGGAGCTCGTGCGTCCGCGCGGGCGGGGTGACGCGCGCCGCGTCCAGCGCCTCCAGCGGGGTGATCCACGCCGAGACGGAGGTGCAGAAGGACTTGCCGAGGAACGGCCCGAGCGGGACGTACTCCCAGGCCTGGATGTCGCGCGCCGACCAGTCGTTGAGGAGCGTGAGGCCGAAGACATGCTCACGGAAGTCCGCGAGCGGCACCGGCGTACCGAGCTGCGACGGCGTACCGACGACGAAGCCGACCTCCGCCTCGATGTCGAGCCGGACCGAGGGGCCGAAGACGGGTGCCGTGTCGGCGGGCGCCTTGCGCTGCCCCGTCGGACGTACCACTTCAGTCCCGGAGACCACAACGGTGCCAGATCGGCCGTGGTAACCGATCGGCAGGTGCTTCCAGTTGGGGGTCAGCGGCGTCGGCGAGTCCGGGCGGAAGATCTTGCCCAGATGCGTCGCGTGGTGCTCGGAGGCGTAGAAGTCCACATAGTCCGCGACCTCGAAGGGGAGGTGCAGCGTCACCTCGGACAGCGGGTGAAGGAGCGGACGGACCACCTCGCGGTGGGCCGGGATCGTCACCCATGCCGTGATCGCGCGCCGGACGTCGGACCAGGCGGTGCGGCCCGCTGCGAGCAGCGGGTTCAGCGTGGGCCGTGCGAGCAGCGAGACATAGGGCGAACCGAGCGCGGCCGCCGCGGCGCCCGCGTCGAGGACATGATCGCCGAGTCGTACGCCGACCCTGCGCTCGGCGTCACCGGCGGGGGAGAACACGCCGTACGGAAGATTGTGCGGCCCGAAGGGGTCGCTCTCCGAGAGGGCGAAGGGGTCGCCGCCTTCGGAGCGCACGGAAGGGTCGCTCCCGGCCGGCTCGAGCGGGGTCTGCTCGGACATGCGTACCTGCCTCGCTTTCCATTGGGTGTGCCACACGTTACGTGGGAAGTCCCCGGTTCGGGCAGTGCCTAAAGAGTTCGCAATGTCCGAATAAGCCTTGCTGGAGTGGTCAATTCCGGCTTAGCGTCCTTTGGGGACGCGGACGGGGTGGGTCCGGGTCAGACGGAAGGACACGTGGGGGGACCCGTGGCCAGGACGAACGACAGCGTGCCCGTGGCGGCGGACCGGAACGTGCCCGGCCTGATCGTGAAGTTCGGCAACTATCCGCTGCACCACGGCGGCGTCGGCGCCATCCGCAGCCTGGGGCGACTCGGCGTTCCCATGTATGCGATCACGGAGGACCGTTACACGCCCGCGGCGCTCTCGCGCCACCTCACCGGAGCCTTCCCCTGGCCGACCACAGGGGCCGAGGAGCCGGAGCGGCTCGTCGAGGGCCTGCTGCGCGTCGCCCGCCGGATCGGCAGGCCCACGGTCCTGATCCCGACCGACGAGGAGGCGGCCGTCCTCATCGCCGAGCACCAGAGACCGCTCGGTGACGCGGGGTTCCTGTTCCCGCGCGTGGAGCCGGAGTTGCCCCGCCGCCTCGCCAGCAAGCAGGGCCTGCACGAGCTGTGCGTGGAGCACGGCATCGCGTCGCCCGCGGCGGCCTTCCCCGAAAGCCTCGGGGACATCGAGGAGTTCGCCGCCGCGGCCGCCTTCCCGGTGGTCGCCAAGAACCGCGAGGCGTTCACCCGCCGCACCAGACCCGCGGTGAACGGGACGACGCGCATAGAGACCCCGGACGGTCTGCTCAGCCTGGCCCGTGACTGGGGCGCGCGCCCCGGTGTGATCCTCCAGGAGTATCTGCCCCGCGAGCAGGCCGAGGACTGGATCGTGCACGCGTACTTCGACGCGGACTCGACGCCGCTCGCGATGTTCACGGGCGTCAAGGTGCGCTCCTGGCCGCCGCACGCCGGGATGACGGCGAATGCGTACGTCGTCGACAATCCGGAACTCGCGGACCTCGCCGCACGTTTCATCAAGCAGATCGGCTTCACCGGAATCATCGACCTCGACCTGCGCTTCGACCGGCGCGACGGTCAGTACAAACTGCTCGACTTCAACCCGCGCATGGGCGCCCAGTTCCGGCTCTTCGAGAGCGAGTCCGGGATCGACGTCGTCCGTGCGATGCATCTGCATCTGACAGGCCGCTCTGTCCCGGAGGGAGAACAGCGCGCCGGTCATCGGTACGTCGTGGAGAACATCGACCTGCCCGCTCTCCTCGCCTACCGCCGCAGCGGATATACGACGCCGCACGCGCCCACCCGCGCGAGCGGCACGGAACTGGCGTGGCTGGCTGCGGACGACATGAAGCCGTTCTTCACGATGCTCGCGAGGTTCGTGCGGCCGGGGGCCAAGCATCTGTACCAGCTCTGGCGCACGAACCGGCGGGGGAGCACGACGAGTTGAGCCGAGGCGCCGCGGCCGCCTCGGCGTGATCACAACTGAATCCACAACTGAATCCACAGCGGAACCCACAACTGAATCCACAGCGGAACCCACAACTGAATCCAGCACCACACGAAGTAGGCACACGCAACAAGTGACGTCCTGGGGAGGGACTTCGTGATCCAGCCAGTAGCAATCATCGGGGCGGGCCCGTTCGGCCTGTCCACCGCGGCCCATCTGCGGGCCCGCGGCATCCCGGTGCGGATCTTCGGCGAGCCCATGGTCAGTTGGCGCGCCCATATGCCCGCGGGGATGCTCCTGAAGTCGACGCCCGCGGCGTCGAACATCGACGCGCCGCAGCGCGGCCACAACCTCGTCGACTACTGCGACGCGGCGGGGATACCACGCCTGGTCACCGACGAGGACATCATCCCCGTGGAGACCTTCGTCGCCTACGGGGAGTGGTTCAAGCAGAAGCTCGTGCCCGAACTCGAACAGGTGCGAGTGGTGTCGGTCGACCGCAGGGGCACGGCGGGCTTCGAGCTGAAGCTGGACTCC
The DNA here is from genome assembly GCF_042740015.1 of Streptomyces sp. NPDC059037. Lineage (NCBI taxonomy): Bacteria > Bacillati > Actinomycetota > Actinomycetes > Kitasatosporales > Streptomycetaceae > Streptomyces > Streptomyces sp. NPDC059037. Next base: position 12,733 of record NZ_JBHYIG010000042.1, on the reverse strand, counting down.
GGCGAGCAGTTCACGGCCCGCGCGGTCGTCGTCGCGACCGGGCTCTCCGGCCTCGCGCAGCTGCCGCCCGAGCTTGCGGCGGCCGTACCGGACGGACCGACCCCCACAGGGCCCGTCTCGCACAGCTCGCAGCACCACGACCTGTCGCGGTTCTCCGGGCGCGACCTGATCGTGGTCGGCGCGGGCCAGTCCGCCCTGGAGACGGCCGCGCTCGCAGCCGAAGCGGGCGCGAACGTACGGGTGGTGGCGCGCGGCAAGGGGTCGGTGGGCTTCGGGGCGCCCCCCTGGGAGCAGCCGAGGCTGCGCCCCGAGTCGCCGTTCGGCCGCGCCTGGTCGCTCTACGCGATCAGCTACTACCCGCACCCCTACCGCTATCTGCCCCCGCAGGCCCGCCACTTCCTGGTCCGCCGCATCCTGGGACCGCTTGGCGCCTGGTGGCTGCGCGACCGCTTCGAGGGCAAGGTCGAGACGCGCGAGGTCCGCCGCGTCGCATCGGCGGACGTCCGTGACGGCAGCCCGGTCCTGCGGGTCGAGACCCTGGGCGGCCGCACCCGCGAGCTCTCCGCCGACCACGTCATAGCGGCGACGGGCTATCGGGTCGACATCGCCGCGATGGACTTCCTGGGCCATGCTCTCCGCGCCCGCCTGGCGGTGAGCCGGGGGACGCCGAAGCTCGGTGCGGGGTACGTCTCGTCGGTGCCCGGCCTCTACTTCACGGGGCTGCCGGCGGCGGCCTCGTACGGACCGGTGATGCGGTTCGTGTGCGGGACGGAGTTCGCCTCGCCGCGCCTTGCCCGGCATCTCGCGGCGGCGCACGGCTGAGGGGCGGGCGAGGGAGGACGAAGGGGCGGTGGGCGAGGGGGAACGGGAGGTCTGCGGCGACGGCCAACTAGGGCCAAGGCGAAGGGGAATCGGGTGGATTCGGCACCCGTCTCGGCACCCGTGCGGGCACCCGTCGCCCCACCCCGGCGTGCGCCCCGAGCCGTTCGGAGAGACACGTCCCAGTGAATCCCCGGAGCGCCGGTTGTGCGACCGGCGCACTGCGCCCGTCACAGCTCCTGTGACGTTGCTTTCGGCATCGCCGCGGATCCGTATTCTCTGGATCATGGCCGCTCCCCTCGCATATTCACTTATCGCCACTGACCTGGACGGAACGCTGCTGCGCGGCGACGACACCATCTCCGACCGGTCGCGGGCCGCACTGGCGGCGACGGTCGCCGCCGGGGCACGGCACCTGGTGGTGACCGGGCGGCCCGCGCCGCGCGTGAAGCCGCTCCTCGACGACATGGGCAGCGGCGGTCTCGCCGTCTGCGGGCAGGGGGCGCAGTTGTACGACGCGGAGTCCGACCGGATGGTGTGGTCGGTGACCCTGGACCGGGAGCTCGCCGAGGCCGCGCTCGGCAAGATCGAGGCCGAGGTGGGGCAGGTGCACGCCGCCGTCGACCAGGACGGAGTGGACGGGCTCACCCTCATCGAGCCGGAGTACCTGATGCCGCACCCCACGCTGCCGGCCGTGCGGGTGCGGCGGCGTGACGCGCTCTGGGCCGAGCCGATCAGCAAGGTGCTGCTGCGCCATCCCGAGCTGACCGACGACGAGTTGGCCGCCGTGGCGCGTGATGCCGTCGGGTCCCTCGCCACCGTCACCATGTCCGGTCCCGGCACGGTCGAGCTGCAGCCGCGCGGGGTGACCAAGGCGACCGGCCTCGCGCTCGCCGCCGAGCGGCTCGGGATGAGCTCCGCGGACACGATCGCCTTCGGCGACATGCCCAATGACGTACCGATGTTCGTGTGGGCGGCGCGGGGCGTTGCCATGGCCAACGCGCATCCCGATCTCAAGTCGGCTGCGGATGAGGTGACTTCGTCCAATGAGGAGGATGGAGTGGCCGTGGTTCTGGAGCGCCTTGCTGGAGTGGGGTGATCCACCTGCGGGCCCGGTGGGGGCTTGTCGCGCAGTTCCCACGACCCTTACGGGGCGCAACTCACCCCGCAGTCCCCACGACCCTTACGGGGACGCAACTCACCCCGCCGTCCGCGGAATTCGCTTCTCCCACGTGCGGTGGAACACCACCTCTCCGCCGTCCTTGCACACCACCTCGTTCGACGTGATGAAGTCCGCCGCGTCGCAGGTGATCTCGGAGCGTGACTCCACCCGTACGTCCCAGGCCAGTTCGGGGCGGTGCAGGCGGATCGTCCAGTCGGAGCGGGTGCGGGCGGAGAGGGGGTCGGACTCGTTGATCGTGTACGTCTCCAGCGCGTCCTCGGTGAATTCAAGGCCGTCCGGGTAGACCCGCGTGCCGCCGTAGCGCGGGTCCACCTCCAGGCGCCATTCGCCCTTCGCCACATCGCGTACGACCAGGCGCTCGGGGCGCTGCTCGTCGAGCGTCGCCGGGTGCACGACCTCCAGGGGCTCGGACTGCTCGGGCTCGGCGAAGGTGATCCCGGGGTCCAATTCCCCCTCCCTGACCGGCAGTTCCAGGGAGCTGCCCGCCGGGTCGAGGACGAAGCCCGCCGAGTCCGCCTGCGGCCAGATCCACGGCCAGTACGCCGACGACACCGCGAGCCGGATCCGGTGCCCCGGCGGGAACGCGTACCCGATGGCGTTCAGGTCGAACGTCACGTCCTCGGTGTCGCCGAGCGGCCAGGCGTCCGCCCGGTCGCGCCCATGGCGGGCGGACAGGTTGAGGACGCCGCGCGTGACCAGGGTCGACGAGCCGTCCGGGGCCACGTCGCACACCCGGGCGATCGCCTGCCCGAAGGGCACGTCCATGCGGAGCCGCAGTTTCACCCGGGGCCGGCCCAGGATGCGTACCGCAGCGGGCACCTCGAACTCGAAGCACGCCGACTTGGCGTCCTCGTCCCGCTGGTCCGGCGGCAGGTCGGCGTCGTTGCCGAAGGGGAAGAAGCGGCCCGCGTCCAGGCCGGTGTGCTGCGGGGAGTTCACGATCAGGGGGTTGCCCTGGAGGGCGTACGACACGGGGGTGACGTTCGGGGACGGCCAGGAGGGGTCGCCGACCCAGCCGCCCGGCAGCTCGTCGTACACCGTCGCGGGCCGGTGCGAATCACTGATCCAGGAGCGGAGCTTCGGCTCGGACATGACGTCGTTCTCGACGCCCTTCAAGTGGTGGTCCCACCACCGCAGCGTCTCCTGGAGGAAGCCGATCGCCGGGCCCGGCGGCAGGCCCCGGTCCGGGTACTGGTGCGACCACGGGCCGATCAACCCCCGTACGTCGCCCGGCAGATGCTCGACCAGGCGCAGCACCGTGTCCCGGTAGGGATCGTGGAAGCCGCCCACCGCGAGCACCGCCGCGCCGATCGCCGAGTAGTCCTCGCAGACGCTGCCGTGCCGCCAGTAGTCGTCGCGGGTCTGGTGGTCGAGCCAGGTGTGGATGAAGGGATCCACGGCTTCGAGGCGGGCCAGCCACATCTCGCGCCAGTCGGAGCCGGCGAACAGCGGGTCCGGCGGGCGCGACACGAAGGCCAGCATCGTCGCCGCCCATGCGTGCATGTCCACCGCGAGGACGGAACCACCCATGTAGTGCACGTCGTTGTCATAACGGTCGTCCGTCGAGCAGACCGTGACGACCGCCTTGAGCGGCTCGGGCGCGAGAGCCGCGATCTGGAGGGAGTTGAAGCCGCCCCAGGAGATGCCGAACATGCCGACCTTGCCCGTGCACCAGGGCTGCGCGGCGAGCCAGTTGACGACCGCGACCCCGTCGGCCAGCTCGACCGCCGAGTACTCGTCGCCCGGCATGCCCTCCGAGTTGCCGTGGCCCCGCACGTCCACGCGCACGGAGGCGTAGCCGTGGCCCGCGTACCAGGGGTGGCGCTGCCAGTCGCGCGGCGCCGTCCAGTCGCTCAGCCGGTAGGGGAGGTATTCGAGGAGCGCGGGGACGGGTTCGTCCGTCACCGGGCGCCAGATGCGCGCGTACAGCTTGGTCCCGTCCGGGAGGGGTACCTGGACGTCCTCGCGGGTGGTCTCGTACGGGAAGGAGGAGCGAATCTGCATGGCGGGAACCTCAATGGACGGGGTGCATGGTGCGGCGCAGCCACGGTGCGAGCAGGATGACGACGACACCGGCGGCCACCGCGATGGCGCCGTTCACGCCGAAGTACGCCGGGTTGGAGACCTCTCCGTAGAGCTTCACGGTCTGCGCCTGGATGCCGTTGGCGAGGGCGAGCGAGAGGAACCAGAGGGACATCGTCTGGCTGGCGAAGGCCTTGGGGGCGAGTTTCGTCGTGGCCGACATGCCGGAGGTCTCGACGAGGATGTCGCCGAGCCCGAGCAGCAGATACGAGCCGACGATCCACCAGACGGCCATCTTGTACGTGTCGTCGGAGTGCCCCGAGGTCGGCAGGACCATCAGGAGGAACGAGAGGCCGCCCAGGATCACGCCGAACGCGATCTTGTTGGACGCATGCGGCTGGCCGTGGCCCATCTTCGCCCAGACCGCGGCGACGACCGGGGCGAGCGCGACCTCGAAGGCGCCGAGCGCGGAGGCGTACCAGCTGGCGGGGAAGGTGAAGCCGAAGACCGAGGTCTCGGCGTTCGTCGACGCGAGCAGGATCATCGTCGAGTACGCCTGGAACAGGATGAAGTTGAAGACGACCGACGCCAGGAAGAGCACGATGTACGGCTTGAGACGGCCGCGTTCCTCGGCCGTCACGCGCGGGCTGCGGAACATGACCGCGAAGTAGACGGCCGGCGCGATCACCGAGATCAGGGTGAGCAGGTCGACGAAGCGGTCCATGGTGAGCCAGCCGACGCCGGCGAGCAGACCGCCCACGGCGGCCACGGTGACGATGCCCACGACGATCAGGAACGCCGCCCGGCGCATCGCATCCCGGGGCAGCGCGAATTCGGCGGACGCCTTGCGCCCGGCGAGATGGCGCCGCCCCCACACGTACTGGACGAGGCCGAAGGTCATGCCGATCGCGGCCGCCGAGAAGCCCCAGTGCCAGCCCTTGTGGTCGCCGAGCCAGCCGGTGATCAGCGGTCCCGCGAAGGCGCCCACGTTGATCGCCATGTAGTAGAGCGCGAAACCGGCGTCGCGCCGGTCGTCGTCGGTGCGGTAGAGCTTGCCGACCATGGAGGCGACGTTCGGCTTGAGCAGTCCGGTGCCCGCGCTGATCAGACCGAGCCCGGCCCAGGTCATCGTCGCCGTCGGCACCGCCATCGAGTAGTGCCCGCAGGCGATGAGGATGCCGCCCCACAGGACCGCGCGGTAGGAGCCGAGGATGCGGTCGGCGAGCCAGCCGCCCGCCACCGAGACGAGATAGACGAGCGTTCCGTACGCAGCCGACACGGACGCGGCAGTTCCGGAATCCATGCCCATGCCGTCGTTGGCGACGGAGTCCGCGAAGTAGAGGACGAGGATGGCCTGCATGCCGAGGAACGAGAAGCGCTCCCAGACTTCGAGTCCGGAGAGGGTGAGCAGCCCGCGCGGCTGACCGAAGAAGGCGTGGTCGTCGCCCGGCGGCGGCTCCGTGGAAGGATCCGGGGGCGGTTCGGCTTCGGCCAGCGTGCGGGACAAGGAGCTGCTCCCGGTGGTTCGGTCGTTTACGGGGCGTTGCGGTCTTCTGGTTCGTATCAGCTGATCAAGAACATACCGGCGGTGATCGCGCCCCGCCTGGGCGGCATTGCACAGGCGGGTGCCCACTGTGATCGAAAGGCGACCGGATACGCTGACTTGAGTGATGGCAGCGACACATCGACAAACCGTGTCATCGACCCCGTCATCACGCGAAGATCGACCGAGTGATGATCGACCGAGTGACCGACTTGTGATCGTCAGCAGACAGGAGAACCCCTCGTGACCGTCGTCGGGCCCTTCGGCCTCAGCGTGCGGGACCAGGCTCTCGAAGCCGATGTCCAGGCCGGATTGGCGGCCGTCGAGGAAGGTCTGCTCGACGCCACCAAAAGCGGGGTCCCCTTCATCACGGAGGCGGCACAGCATCTGGTGCGCGCGGGCGGCAAGCGGTTCAGGCCGCTGCTCGTGATGCTCGCCGCGCAGTTCGGCGATCCCTATGCGCCGGGCGTCGTGCCCTCCGCCGTGGTCGTGGAGTTGACGCACCTCGCGACGCTCTACCACGACGACGTGATGGACGAGGCCGATGTGCGCCGCGGCGTCGAGAGCGCCAACCAGCGCTGGGGCAACTCGGTGGCCGTCCTGACCGGCGACTTCCTGTTCGCCCGCGCCTCGTACATCCTGGCCGACCTCGGTCCGGACGCCGTCCGCATCCAGGCCGAGGCCTTCGAACGCCTGGTCACCGGCCAGATCCTGGAGACCGCGGGGCCGACCGAGGGCCGCGACCCGGTCGACCACTATCTGGACGTGCTCGGCGGCAAGACCGGCTCGCTGGTCGCTGTGGCGTGTCGTTTCGGCGCCATGATGTCGGGCGCCGACGAGACCGTCGTGGACGTCCTGACCCAGTACGGCGAGCGTCTTGGCGTCGCGTTCCAGTTGGCCGACGACGTACTGGACATCGCGTCCGACTCGCACGAGTCCGGCAAGACTCCGGGCACGGACCTCCGTGAAGGCATCCCCACGCTTCCGGTGCTCCGGCTGCGCGAGCGGGTGGAGAAGCTCGGTCTTCCCGAGGACATCGCCCTGTGCGAGCTGCTCGACTCCGACCTGACGGACGACGCCCGGCACGCCGAGGCGCTTGCGCGGCTGCGCGTGCACCCGGCCCTTGAGCAGGCGCGCAAGGACACCGTGCGGTTCGCCGAGGAGGCACGGGCCACGCTCGCGCCGCTGCGGGACTGCGACGCCAAGACGTCGCTTGTGGAGCTCTGCGATCTCGTGGTGCACCGGGCGGGCTGAGGTTCGGAGCCTGCCCAGGTTCGGAGCCTGCCCAGGGGCGCTCGGCGTCAGTAGCCGTAGCCGCCCCCGGAGTCCTCGTCCTCGGGCTGGTCCGTGGTGGTCTGCGCCTTCGCGCCGGTCGGTGTGACGGCGTACCAAGTGCCGTCCACGCCCTGGCCCTGCGCCTCGCGCGGCTCGTCGTCCTTGGCGTAGGTGTAGAGCGGCCAGCCGTCGAGGGTGAGCTGCTTGGTGCCGTCGTCGCGGGTGACCGTGCCGACCAGGTCCTTGTCGACGCCCTTGACGGTCACCGTGCCGGGGGCGGGTGTGGCAGGCCAGATCTTTTCGCAGTTGTCGTTGCAGTTGGACTTGGACGGCTTCGCGGTGTCCTCGTCGAAGCGGTACAGGACGTACCCCTTGCTGTCGGTGACGACCGTGCCGACCCCGTCGACCTCGGTGGCGGTGAGCGTCGCGGAGTTCTTGGTGCCGCCCCCGCTGTCGCCGTCGCCGCCGCTGTCGCCGCAGCCGGACGCGGTGAGCGCGAGGACGGCGGCTGCCGCGGCGGCGTAACCGCTGACGCGCCGGGTGCGCCGGAGTTTCCCTGATCGGGTCGCGAGCATGGCGACCCCCTCTTTTCGCGGGTACGGCGGGTACGGATCGAGTCCGGGGCCCTTCCACTCGATCCTATGTCTCTGTGATGCAGGTCACATCACCTGGGCAAGATTGGATTGAGTCCAGGCTCGGATCCGCTCCGTACTCATGCCCAGAAGCTGACGCAGGGGGCGTCAGCTCATGTACGGGGAGATTTCGGATCATGGGCATTCTTGGTACTTCCGGTACTTCCGGTACTTCCGGTACGTCCGCGCGCCGCCGCCGGTCCCTGCTCGCCGCAGGTGTCGCCGTCGCCGCCGCGGCGGGTGTGGCGGTCACGGTGCAGCCATCGGCCGCGCACAGCGGCAGCGAGGACGGCGGATCGATCTTCGCCGCGAGCATGAACGGCGCGAACGAGGTGCCCGTGCAGGGCGGCCCCGCCGTCGGCGACAAGGACGGCAGGGCCCTGGAGTTCGTCAAGGTCAAGGGCGACAAGGTGTCCGTCACCGTCAAGTGGCGCGGCACCGGCAAGCCGACCGCACTCCACATCCACCAGGGCGAGCGCGGCGCCAACGGCGGCGTCAAGGTCGACTTCACCAAGCTGCTCGACAAGGCCAAGGGCCACCGCGTCACCGGCACGGTCAAGGTCGACGACGCGGCACTCCTCGACCAGCTGAAGAACAACCCCAACAGCTTCTACGCCAACCTGCACACCGCCGAGTTCCCCGGCGGCGCCGTCCGCGGTCAGCTCCACAAGGTGACCACCGCCTTCGACTTCCGCCACGCGGCCGCCAACTTCCAGGCGTCCGTGGTCCGGGGCGAGCAGATCTACGAGTGCAAGAAGGCCGACGACGGCTCCGGCAAGTTCGCCTTCGCCCAGCGCGACGTCAGCGCCCGGCTGCAGGGGAACATCGCGCACAGCTTCACCGCGCCCAACTCGGGCACCCCGCAATGGGTGGCCCCCGACCGCAGCGCGGTCACCGGCAAGCTGATCTCCAGGACGCCGAACGGCGACAAGAACATCCCCGAACTCGACCTGGCGGCAACGCAGATCGGCAAGCCGCGAGGGCTGCTCGCCGGCACGGCGGAGATCCTGCGCCTGAACACGGTCGGCGGGGTCGCGCCCGCCGGTGACTGCGAGCCGGGCGCCATCGCGAAGGTGCCGTACGGGGCGGACTACGTGTTCATCCAGCGCTGAGCCGGTTCAGCGAGCGCTGATCCACACCGGCAGCGAGCTCGGCCCAAGTGGCGTCTCCCCTACGGGATGGGGGAGGCGCCACCGCCTTCTGTCATCCCACAGCAGTACGTGGAGTTGCTCCCGGGGTCTGACGCTTCTCGCTGGCCGATTTGGTCGTATGGAGACAAGCAAGGTCCAGCAAGAAACAACCACTCCTGACCTATTCGGGTGAGAATGGCGGCGCGGGGTGGACGCAGGCACGTACAGGGAAGGCCGCCGCCGACCACGGAGGTAGGGCACACAATGGCACCGTACGAACCGGAGCAGAACACCAATGAGGCCGAGGCGCCGCGCGCCGGCCGCCGCAAGGCGGCGCGTTACGCGGTCCCGGTCGCGGTGGCGGGGGTGGCGGCGGCGACCATCGGGCTCGTCCCGGCGCTCGCCACGTCGGGCGACCCCGACCTGCCCGACGTCACCGCTCAGGAACTCATCGAGAAGATCGCCGCGTCGGACACGGAACAGCTCTCCGGCACGGTGAAGATCAGCACCGACCTCGGACTCCCGTCCCTGGGCGGCGGCATGACCGGCGGCTTCGCCCCGGGCGGCGGCGGAGGCGAGGACGGCGAGGGATCGTCCGCCGACCCGCAGTCCAAGCTGATGGAGCTGGCGTCCGGCACGCACACGCTGCGCGTCGCCGCCGACGGCCCCGACAAGCAGAAGCTGTCCGTCCTGGACGACGCGGCCGAGTACAGCCTGATCCACAACGGCGACGACGTATGGGCCTACGACAGCAAGTCGAACGAGGCGTACCACTCCAAGTCGGCGGGCAAGGCCGGGGACTCGGGGAAGTCGGGGAAGACGGACCTTCCCAAGGACGTCCCGTCCACCCCCAAGGAACTGGCCGAAGAGGCCCTGAAGGCGGTCGACGACACGACGTCGGTGAAGGTCGACGGCACCGCGCAGGTCGCGGGCCGCGACGCCTACCGCCTGGTCATCAAGCCCAAGCAGGCCGGCTCGACGGTCGGTCAGATCACCGTCGCGGTGGACTCCAAGACCGGTACGCCGCTGAAGTTCACGCTGTCTCCGGCGGGCGGCGGCAGCGCGGTCGTCGACGCGGGCTTCACGAAGGTCGACTTCGCCAAGCCTTCGGCGTCGACCTTCGACTTCACGCCGCCCAAGGGCGCGAAGGTCACCGAGGCCGACGACGCCAAGGCCGAGCAGCAGAAGCACGGCTTCAAGGGCGACGCCAAGGAGTTCAAGGGCGAGGAGGACCTGAACGGTCTGAACGTCATCGGCAAGGGCTGGAACTCCATCGCCGAGCTGGAACTGCCCGGCGGCCAGGGCCTCCCGACGGCCGAATCCGGCGACGTACCGGCGGACGCGCAGCGCCTGCTTGACTCGCTCGGCGACAAGGTGTCCGGCAAGTTCGGCGAGGGCACGGTCTTCAAGACCCGCCTGATCAACGCCCTCATCACCGATGACGGCAAGGTCTACGCGGGCGCGGTGACAAAGGACGCACTGGTGAAGGCGGCAAACGCCGCGAACTGACGTGCCCCGTAAGGGGCGCGGGGCTGTGACATTTGTGGCTCCGCCACGGGGCGCGACAAGCCCCAACGCACTCGCAGATGAAGTACTTGCGGCGGACTCAGGGTACGAACCCCTGAGTCCGCCGCGACGGTGAGGGAGGACATATGCCCGTTATCGAAACCGTCGCGCTCACCAAGCGCTACGGCAAGCAACTGGCCGTGGACCAGCTGAGCCTCACCGTCCCCGCAGGCAGCGTCTTCGGGTTCCTGGGCCCCAACGGCTCCGGCAAGACCACCACCATCCGGATGCTGATGGGCCTGATCGAGCCGACTTCCGGCCACGCACGGGTCCTGGGCAGCGCGATGCCGCGAGCGACCCGCACCGTGCTGCCGCACGTGGGCGCACTCATCGAGGGCCCCGCCCTCTACGGCTTCCTCTCCGGCCGCGACAACCTCCTGCGCTACGACTCCGCCGACCCGACCGCGGACCCCAGAACCCGCCGTGCCCGCGCCGAATCGGCCCTGGACCGGGTGGGGCTCACGGCAGCCGCGGGCAAGAAGGCGAAGGCGTACTCACTGGGCATGAAGCAGCGCCTGGGCCTCGCGGCGGCCCTGCTCCAGCCGCGCAGGCTCCTCGTGCTCGACGAACCGACCAACGGTCTCGACCCGCAGGGCATGCGTGAAATCCGGACACTGGTCCGGGAGTTGGCGTCCGAGGGCACGACCGTCTTCCTCTCCTCGCATCTCCTGGACGAGATCGAGCAGGTCTGTACGCACGCCGCCGTGATGGCCCAGGGGCGGCTCATCACCCAGGGTCCGGTGGCCGAACTCGCCGCCGGTGCGCGCGGGCGGCTCGTCGTGACGACGCCGGACACGGGCGACGCGGCGCGCGTCCTGAAGGAGCTTGGCGTGACGGATCTCGTCGTGACGGAGGACCGGGTGACGGGCGAACCACCGGGCACGGAGCTCGCCGAGCTGAACGCCGCCCTGGTCGGGGCGGGTGTACGGGTGCGGGGCTTCGGTGTCGAACGGGCCTCGCTGGAGGACGCGTTCGTGGCGCTGACGGGGGAGGGCTTCGATGTCGCGGGCTGAGGTCGCCGACGTACAAGAGGTGCAAGCCGCAGAAGAGGCAAGAGACGTACGCGAGGTGCGGCGGCTCTGGAGCCTCGGGCTCTTGCGCAGCGAGCTGGGGATCACCTTCCGCCGCTGGCGGACGCTCGCGCTGCTCGGGGTGCTCGCCGCCGTACCGATCCTCGTCGGTGTCGCCGTCAAGATCGAGACCAGCGACGGCTCGACGATCGGCGGCGGTGAGGGCGGCGGTCCCGCGTTCATCGCGCAGGTCACCAACAACGGTCTGTTCCTGGTCTTCACCGCCCTCGCCGCGACGCTGCCGTTCTTCCTGCCCATGGCGATCGGTGTCGTCGCGGGCGACTCCATCGCGGGCGAGTCCAGCGCGGGTACGCTGCGCTATCTCCTTGTCGCGCCCGCGGGACGCACCCGTCTGCTGCTCGTGAAGTACGCGACGACCATCACGTTCTGCCTGGTCGCGACCCTTGTCGTGGCGGTCTCGGCGCTCGCCGTCGGGGCCCTGCTCTTCCCGGTCGGTGAGGTCACCACGATCTCCGGTACGCGGATCAGCTTCGGCGAGGGGATGCTGCGCGCCCTGCTCATCGCGCTCGCGGTCGCCGCGTCGCTGATCGGCGTGGCCGCGCTCGGACTCTTCGTGTCGACGCTGACCAGCAGCGGCATCGCGGCGATGGCGACGACCGTCGGCCTGCTGATCACGATCCAGATCCTCGACCAGATCCCTCAACTGCACGCCATCCAGCCGTACTTCTTCTCGCACTACTGGCTGTCCTTCGCGGACCTGCTGCGTGAGCCGGTCTACTGGGACGAGCTGGTCAAGAACCTCGGCCTGCAAGGTCTCTACGCGGTCGTCTTCGGCTCGGCGGCCTGGGCGAGGTTCGGCGCGAAGGACATCACTGCCTGAGCGTCAGTCCTTGTCGTACGGGTAGCGGGCGAGCGGCGGCTCCTGGGCGAAGAAGGTCTTGGCGCGGGAGAGGGCATCGGTGTCGTCGAGCACGTTGCCCGGCCGTGAGCCGTTGCCGAGCAGGACACCGCCGAAGCGCATCGGGAAGAACGCCGCGGTGTGGTTCAGCGTGCCGATCAGCGGGGCCGCCACCTCCTCCTCGGTGTGCGCGAGGGCGGTCACGCCCCACAGGGTGCGGCCCTTCAGGGTGTCCTTGAAGTCGAGCTCCGGGACTTCGAGCCAGGCGTCCCAGTAGTCGAGGTAGCGCTTGGTGGTGGCCGAGAGGGAGTACCAGTACAGCGGCGACACGATGACGATGTCCGTGGCGTCGAGGGTGGCGTCCAGGAGCAGCGCCTCGTTGTCGCCGGCCGGGCGGGGGCGGGCGCGCGGGCGTTCGCCGTCGTGGCGCAGGTCCTCGAAGTCGGGCACCGGATGCTCGGCGAGGCTCAGCCAGCGCTGCCCGACACCGGACGGAAGCTGCTCGGCGGCCTTGCGGGCCAGGGTCTCGGAGTTGCCGCCGGGGCGGGCGCTGCCGAGCACGAAGAGAAAGTTGCGGGCCATGGGGTCCCCCTGATGTAGGGCGCTGCGAATACCTGCGTGTGCACTATATGCA